>NZ_BJLL01000002.1:0-107752 GCF_007996925.1 Enterococcus sp. NBRC 3427
AACACCATTTATTCGGAAAAAGAGGTTGTGACACGTTTTGTCACAGCCTCTTTTCTTTACTTGAATGGAAAAATTATAAGATTGGAGAAAACAATCGAGAAATTTGTTGTTTGAATAACAGCCAGTTAGACATTTCCTTCACTGTTTCAGTCGTCATTGGTGAACAATGTGTCTCATCTTCTTTGAACTGAGTAGCAAGTTCTTCTAAAAACTCAGGATCGTAGATGACAGCACTTGTTTCAAAATTCAATCGGTAGCTACGAATATCTTGATTTGCTGAACCTACCATGCAGATTTCATCATCCATTATCAATGTTTTTGCATGGAGGAAGCCATTCTCATAGACAAGGATCTGTACATTTTCCTTGATGAGCTGACGAGCATAATATTGTGTTGCTCGATAAATAAAAGGATGATCCGGTTTATTGGGGATCATGATTTTCACATCGACACCAGAAGCAGTTGCGATCTTCAAAGCAGCAATGACACTTTCATCAGGAACGAGGTAAGGTGTCTGTATCCAAACACGTTTTTTAGCAGAAGTAATCAATTTGATAAACGAAAGCTTGATTTGTTCTCGTTCGTTATTTGGTCCGCTTGAGACAAGCTGGATGGACGTATCAGCAAGTTTGGATTCGTCTCGATCGGCTTTTTTAAAGAAATAATTCAAATGATAGCCGACCTTTTTTTGTTCAGGCACTGAAACGTTCCAGTCTGTTAAAAAACGAAGTTGAAGCAAAGAAGAAGCGGCACCGAAAATCCGTATATGCGTATCACGCCAATAACCGAATTTTTTTGTCGTATTTACATATTGATCAGCAATATTGAAACCACCGGTGTAACTGATCTTTCCATCGATCACAACGATTTTTCGGTGATCATGGTAATTCAATCGGAAACGAAGCAATGCTTTTTGCGAGGTAACAAATGTATGGACATGTCCACCATTTTTGATTAGACGATTGAAATCTTTTGCTTTTGTGCCGTGGGAGCCAAATGCATCATATAATATACGAACTTCTACGCCTTCTGCGGCTTTTTCTTCTAAAACGCGTAAGACTTGCTGACCGATATTATCTGTCACAAATGCGTAATATTCAATATGGATCGAATGTTTGGCTTTTTTTAGATCTTGAAGCAGTGAATCTAATTTCTTTTGTCCGTCTGTGAGAAGAGTGACAGAATTCATTCTTGTCAGCGGCATACGATTTAATGAAGAGAAGAAGTCGACAAATTGTTGTTTGTCTTTGTCGCCCATGTCAGGATCGTAATGTTCAATGGTATCTCCTCTAAAAGACTGAAAGTTTTCTAATTCTTTCAAGTCACTTTGTCGGAGATAGAATTTTTTCTTATCCGTTAATCCACGTCCGAAAAATAAATATAATACAAAACCCACCCCAGGAAGGGCAAACAATACTAAGAGCCATGCCCAAATAGCTGCTACATCTCGGGGTTTGATCAAGATAGCCACTAAAGCAATAAGTGCATTCAATAGATAAAGGGCGGTTATAATACTAGATACCACAAAAATGTTCCTCCTTACATACAATAACATTAGTATAGCATGATAGAAGAAAGAAGCCTACCAAGGTGAATATACTTTTCACTCTTTTCATGAAAATGTAGGTAAATCGGGCTAAAATAGTTGCTTTTTGTAGTTTAATAAGGTAGGATATTAGTACAGTTGAATATCTCCTTAGGGGAGTAACCGGCAACATTTTGTTGCGATAATATCAACAGTAAGTTAACCAAATGGTTTTCTGGTATTGTATGAAATGGTGAGACCTAAGACAAATGCGCATTTGTCTTAGGTCTCTTTTTTTTCAGACAGGACTAGGACCGAGATCAAAAAATGGGGGATGAAATTTGGAAAACAAGGAACAAGCACAACAAGCGGTCTATAAAGAAACGATCGACTCGTTGATGCAGCAAACGCAGAGCTCAACCGATGGATTGAGCACCACGCAAGCGAAGGAAAAATTAGAAAGAGATGGCTTGAACCAGCTAAAAGAAAAGCCGAAGAAGCCAACTTGGAAATTGTTCTTAGAAACCTTCAAAGATGCAATGGTTATCGTATTGCTGATTGTCGCACTGATTCAGATGGTCATGGGAGACTACATTGAATTCTTAGTTATTTTTGCAGTGTTGATGTTGAATTCTATCATCAGTGTTGTCCAAACAAAAAAAGCAGAAGGTTCTTTAGAGGCATTGAAAAATCTTTCAGCACCTGATGCTCGAGTGATTCGTGACGGTAAAGAAAAAACGATTCCGGCAAACGAACTTGTCGTAGGGGATATCGTGTTGTTAGACGCAGGCGATTATGTACCTGCTGATGGACGTTTACTAGATGCGGGTTCATTAAAAGTAGATGAAGGCATGCTGACAGGAGAGTCGACTTCCGCAGAAAAAGAAGTAATGGATATCACAAGTACTGTTCCAGTCGGTGATCGTACGAATATGGTATTCAGTGGAACGATCGTAACTTACGGACGCGGTAAATTCTTAGTGACTTCAACTGGGAACAATACGGAGATCGGACAAGTTGCTGGTCTTTTGGAATCAACAACTGAGCAAGTCACTCCGTTACAACGAGGTCTGGATAAATTCAGTAAAAAACTAAGTCTGGCTATTTTGGCATTATCTCTACTGATTTTAGGTATCCAATTGTTCCGTATTTATCTTGGAGAAGGTACAGGAGATATGACTGCAGATATCGTCAGCGCAGTGATGTTTGCCGTAGCTGTAGCCGTAGCTGCTATTCCAGAAGCATTACAGTCTATCGTAACAATCGTGTTATCTTTGGGAACGAACAAAATGGCGAAACGTCATGCCATTATCCGAAAACTTCCAGCAGTTGAGACACTTGGCTCGACAAGTATCATCTGTACAGATAAAACTGGTACATTGACACAAAACAAAATGACAGTTGTTGACTACTTTTTAGGGAATGGCGATACTGGAGATTTCACAAATGATCCTTCGAAGTGGACAGCTGACGAACGTCGTTTGATTGAAATCAGTGTCTTAGCGAATGATGCATCGATCAGTGAAGACGGTACTAAATTGGGCGATCCTACGGAAGTAGCGTTTATCGATTTTAGTGAAAAACTAAACCAGCCTTATCAGGAAATTCGAAACAACTACCCAAGACAAGCAGAACTTCCTTTTGACTCAGATCGAAAATTGATGTCTACTGGACACACGATCGATAACGAAAATTACTTATTTGTCAAAGGTGGACCAGATATCGTCTTCCAACGCAGTAAAAAAGTATTACTGAATGGCGAAGTTGTTCCGATGACGGATGAATTGATGAAAAAATTCCAAGAGCAAAATGAAGCTTTTTCAACACGAGCATTACGTGTACTAGCTTTTGCTTACCGTCCACTTGATAATTTTGATTTATCATTTGAAGATGAAGATGATTTGATCCTTGTTGGTTTGCTTGCTATGATCGATCCTCCACGTGCTGAAGTCACTCAAGCGGTGACAGAAGCAAGAAGTGCAGGAATCAAAACGATCATGATTACCGGTGACCACAAAACAACAGCTGTTGCTATCGCAAAACAAATCGGGATTTTTGAAGAAGGAAACTTAGCTCTGACTGGAACGGAATTAGATGAATTAACAGAAGATCAACTAAACGAAGTTTTAGAAAAAGTGACGGTTTATGCACGTGTTTCTCCTGAAAATAAAATCCGTATCGTTCGTGCTTGGCAAAATAAAGGTCATATCTCCGCTATGACAGGTGATGGTGTAAATGATGCACCAGCATTGAAACAAGCAGACATCGGGATTGCTATGGGAACTGGTACAGATGTGGCAAAAGATGCAGCAGCGATGGTATTGACGGATGACAACTTTGCTTCTATTGTCAGCGCAGTAGAAGTAGGACGTAACGTGTTTGATAATATCAAGAAAGCTATTTCTTATCTATTTGCCGGAAACTTAGGTGCGATCATTGCAATCATCTTTGCCTTAGTTGCTGACTGGTCCAATCCATTTACAGCATTACAACTGCTGTTCATCAATTTAGTCAATGACTCACTGCCAGCGATTGCATTAGGTACAGAAAAAGCAGAACCCGCTACGATGAACCGTCCGCCAAGAGATCCAAATTCAGGAATCTTTACGGACAAAACATTGATTTCTGTAACGTATCGTGGTGTGCTGATTGGGATTGCTGTTATCTTCGCTCAATGGCTTGGCATGCAACATTCACCTGAATTCGGTGTAGCTATGTCATTTTCAACATTGATTTGGTGTCGGACATTGCAAACATTCCCAGCACGTTCAAATACACAAACAGCTATCCAAGCAGGGTTCTTCTCTAACAGAAGTGTCTTACTAGCTGTAGTTGTATGTAGCGCGCTTTACTGCTTAACAATGATCCCAGGACTGAAAGAAGTCTTCTCTATCCCATCAGCATTTGGATTGACAGAAGTCTTTACATGTATGGGAATCGCCCTTGTGACAATCATCTTGATGGAAATCACGAAATTGATCATTGTACGAGTACAAGGAAATAAATAAAACGAATCAAGGAGGTTGTGACACATCTTTTGTCACAGCCTCTTTTTATTTATAATAGACGGAAAGCAAAACATTTTTTTATTCATCAAAAGAGATATAATAGATAAAAGAGGAGAATGATTTATTCCGAAAAGTGAAAATATCTAACAAAAATCAAAAAGTAAGAGGGATTCAAATGAATGAAAAAGAATGGGATGATTTTGCGGAAGAATATTATGAAATCCAGCAAGAATCACAAACAACTATTGCAGAAGATGTAAGAGAATATCTGAAGTCGGAGAAAGTCCTGCCTGCTGAAATAGTAGCAGACGTTGCCGGAGGATCTGGTAGATTTCTTTCTTTAGCAAAAGAAGTTAATCACTACGATTTGATTGATTTTTCTTCAGGAATGTTAGCAAATGCAAAAAAAGAAGCAGAAAAAATTGACTTATCAAATGTTTCCTTTATCAAACGATCATTAGAAGAATTTATCCAATCCAGTGAGACATATGAAGTGGTTTTTACAGCAGCAAACCCAGCTTTGACACATCCCAATCAATTAGAAAAACTGATGAAAAAGTCAAGCAAATGGTGCGTGATCATCAGAGTAGTGGAATCAATCGATGATGTTTTTTATCCTATCGAAAAGCAGCTAGGAATGATAGAAGAAGATCCTAATACAACCCCATTTATCATGGATCAATTTGAATCATATTTAATTGATAAAGGATTCAAAGTACAGAAAAAAGATTTTACTTATTTTGCACAGGAATCAATTACTGAAGAGTGGATGAAGATGTACTATGAAGAGTACGCAAAAGATCCTGTTGTGACTAGATATATTCGCAAACTATTCAGTGAAAAACAAGAAATCATCAGTACGACTAGGTTGACCTATCGACTGCTTCTCTGGTCCAAGGACAAAAAAAGATCCCCCCACATTTCGTGAAGGGATCTTTTTTATGCGTTTATTATATTTTGTAATAACGAATATCATTTTCAATTTTTGTAATCGAGAAAGGTACGTCTGATGTATATTCTGCGCTTTCTCCATGTTCAGGAAGCGATTCGCTGAAAATCGTTTCATATTCGTCAACAGAGATTCGTTTTCGAGAATCCAGCATCTCTTGATGAGATTGTGCGAAGAGATATTCTTGATAGTTTTCCTCCAGATAACCTGTAAAAAATTCACTTACTGCACCAGAACCGTAGCTGAATAAACCAATGCGGTCTCCTGGCTGTAATGATTTCGAATTTTCCAGTAGAGAAGTTAGTCCAAGGTATAATGAACCAGTGTAAAGATTACCGATTCGTCGGCTGTAACGAATACTTTCTTCATAGCGAGCCAGTAGCCGTTCTTGATTTCCTTCATCTGTTTGGTCTAATACGCTTTGCAATGCCTTTTTTCCCATCTTCGTATATGGGATATGGAAAGCAATCGCTTGATAATCTTCAAGTCCTCGACCCGATAATTCTTTATGTCGATTCCAAACTTTTTGGAACGATTCAATATACGTAGAATTAGATAAAGGTCCATCGACAACAGGAAATTCACTGTAATCTGGACGCCAGAAATCATAGATATCTTCTGTCAGAAATACGCTGTCGTCTTCAATCGATAAAATACGCGGATTTTGAGTGATCATCATCGCAACAGCACCGACACCTTGCGTCACTTCACCCCCGCTTGCCAAGCCGTAACGAGCAATATCACTTGCTATGACTAGTACTTTTCGTTCTGGATGATTTTTGACATATTCTTTTGCCATGTGCAAAGCTGCGGTGCCACCGTAGCAAGCTTCTTTTACTTCAAAAGAACGAGCAAAAGATTGGATTTTTAGTAAATGGTGGATAATTACCGCACTCGCTTTTGAATGGTCAATCCCGGATTCTGTTCCGACGATGACCATGTCGATTCGCTCACGGTCTTTTTCTGTCACGATCTTGCTGGCAGCATTTGCCCCTAGTGTAATGATATCTTCATTCGCACGATTGACTGCCATTTGGTCTTGACCAATACCGATATGATATTTTGCAGGGTCATCTCCACGGCTTTCTGCTAATTCTGTCATATCTAAATATAAATTAGGAATAAAAAAGGAAAGACGATCAATCCCTATTTTCATTTCAACACCTCTTTACTCATGATAAAAAACTTACTTTACTAAAGTATCATAAAAAGATTAAAAGAAATATAAAAAAGCGAATATTTAAGGATTGTTAAAATTTAATCTTAGAAAAAAACAACTGGAACAAGAGCTATTTGTTTTTATAGCAAAGAATGGTATATTTTTGTAGGAGGTGGCTTACTTGAAAGAAGTCGTAATGATAGATGCTGCAAGAACGCCAATAGGAAAGTATCGCGGAAGTTTAAGTTCATTTACTGCAGTTGAATTAGGCACACTTGTGACCAAAGAATTATTAGATAAAACAAAACTGAAAAAAGATAAAATAGATCAAGTAATATTCGGGAATGTCCTGCAGGCTGGTAATGGTCAAAATGTTGCTAGACAAATTGCTTTGAACAGCGGTATCCCAGTGGATGTCCCTGCAATGACAATCAATGAAGTTTGTGGATCTGGTATGAAAGCAGTGATTTTAGCACGCCAGCTGATCCAATTAGGTGAAGCAGAGCTTGTGGTAGCCGGCGGAACAGAGAGTATGTCTCAAGCACCTATGCTGAAACCCTATCAGTCAGAAACAAATGAATATGGCGAACCAATTTCCAGTATGGTCAATGACGGATTGACTGACGCATTTTCAAATGCACATATGGGATTAACCGCAGAGAATGTGGCAACTCAATTTTCTGTGAGCAGAGAAGAGCAGGATCGTTATGCCTTGGCATCTCAGTTGAAAGCAGCTCAAGCTGTTGAAGCTGGCGTATTTGCTGAGGAGATTATTCCGGTCAAGATTTCTGCTGAAGACGTGTTATCTGAGGATGAAGCAGTTCGTGGAAATAGTACATTGGAAAAATTGGGTACATTACGTACAGTATTCTCGGAAGAAGGAACAGTAACAGCAGGCAATGCTTCTCCATTGAATGACGGTGCCTCAGTGGTGATCCTTGCATCCAAAGAATACGCAGAGAATAATAATCTGCCTTATTTGGCAATCATCAAAGAAGTAGCGGAAGTTGGTATTGATCCAAGCATCATGGGAATTTCTCCAATCACAGCTATTCAAAAATTGACAGATAAAGCAGGAATAGCTTTACCAACGATCGATCTTTTTGAAATCAATGAAGCATTTGCGGCTTCATCTATCGTGGTCAATCGAGAACTAAAGTTAGATGAAGAAAAGATCAATATCTATGGAGGAGCAATCGCATTAGGACATCCAATTGGGGCAAGCGGTGCGCGTATTTTGACCACGTTATCCCACGGATTGCTTCGTGAGCAGAAAAGATACGGGATTGCTTCATTATGTGTTGGCGGAGGTTTAGGCTTGGCAGTCTTGCTAGAAGCGAATACGGAGCAAACACGTGAGGATTTGCAAAAAAAAAAGTTCTATCAGCTCACGCCATCTGAACGGCGCAGTCAATTAGTCGAAAAAGGTGTATTGACACAGGAAAATGCACTGATTTTTGAGGAACAAACACTTTCTGAAGAGCGCTCAGATCACATGATTGAAAACCAAGTGAGCGAAGTGGAAATCCCAATGGGCATTGCGCAAAATTTCCAAATCAATGGTAAGAAAAAATGGATCCCGATGGCAACAGAAGAACCATCTGTTATTGCAGCTGCAAGCAATGGCGCAAAAATCTGTGGAAATATCTGTGCAGAAACACCTCAACGGCTGATGCGCGGACAAATCGTTCTATCAGGAAAATCGGAGTATCAAGCAGTGATCGATGCAGTGAATCATCGAAAAGAAGAACTGATTCTTTGTGCAAATGAAAGCTATCCTTCCATCGTGAAACGCGGGGGTGGTGTTCAAGATATCTCTACACGGGAATTTATGGGAAGTTTCCATGCCTACCTATCTATTGATTTTTTAGTGGATGTAAAAGATGCAATGGGGGCCAACATGATCAACTCGATCCTTGAGAGTGTAGCAAACAAATTACGGGAATGGTTCCCTGAGGAAGAGATTCTATTCAGTATTTTAAGTAATTTTGCTACAGAATCGTTGGCTTCTGCTTGTTGTGAAATCCCCTTTGAACGCTTAGGAAGAAGTAAAGAAATTGGTGAACAAATCGCTAAAAAAATCCAGCAAGCAGGGGAGTATGCGAAGCTGGATCCGTATCGTGCAGCGACGCATAATAAAGGAATCATGAATGGTATAGAAGCTGTAGTAGCAGCTACAGGAAATGATACACGTGCGGTAAGTGCTTCGATCCATGCCTATGCGGCAAGAAACGGATTATACCAAGGATTGACAGACTGGCAGATTAAAGAAAATAAACTAGTTGGGAAGTTAACGGTGCCTTTGGCTGTGGCTACAGTAGGCGGAGCTTCTAATATCTTGCCAAAAGCTAAAGTATCCTTGGCTATGCTAGATGTTGATTCAGCCAAGGAACTAGCACAAGTAATGGCTGCTGTAGGGTTAGCTCAAAATCTTGCTGCTTTGCGAGCATTAGTTACAGAAGGAATCCAAAAAGGACACATGGGGCTTCAAGCTCGTTCATTAGCAATCTCAATTGGGGCAGTTGGTGAGGAAATCGAGCAAGTTGCGCAAAAATTACGTGAAGCAGAAAAGATGAATCAGCAGACAGCTATACAGCTATTGGATAAAATCCGGGAAAAATAAAAAATATCTTTAGAGGAATAAAGCAAGATTTGCAGTTATTTTAGTTACTGCAGATCTTGCTTTTTTTCTTTTATGAGAAAAATGTGTTCATTGTTAGAATGTTTTTCTAGCTATAATTAAGTGTGCGCACAAAATAAAAAAGAATGGAGAACTTATGAATAAGAAAAAAATTACCGCACTACTGAGCATCTGTTTTGGGTTGTTTTTACTAGGTTATAAAGCCCCAATCTCTTATGCCGATATGAACACCGAATCTTGGACAGCTCGTACATATAATCGGAATTGGATGAGTCAGTTAAGAGATGATGTACGTCTATCAGAATTGTCTATTCCAGGGACACACAATTCAGCGACAGCAACTTATAGAGGAGGATTCAGTGGTTATGTGAGAACACAAAGTATCGATATTCGCAGGCAGCTTGACAACGGGATTCGTTTTTTAGATATACGCGCACGTGCCATTGATGATGTTTTTACGATGCATCATGGTGCGTATTACCTAAATCAAAATTTCGGTGATGTACTTAATAAGACAGTGGCCTTTCTTCGTGACAATCCTGAAGAAGTAGTCTATATGAGATTAAAACAAGAATACAGTAGTGTAAATGACCATACATTCAACCATATTCTTAATACACGATATTTACAAGATAGTCGCTGGAGAGATTACTTTTATTATGGAAACGCTAATCCGACTCTTAGCGAGACACGAGGAAAAATCGTCATTTTTCGTAATTTCTTAGGAAATAATGTCGGAATCCCTTATCCGTCAAGTTTTAATATACAAGACTATTGGGATCCAGTGAATCCAAATGATAAACGATGGGCTGTCGAGCAACAAATTGATAGAGCAAATCAAAGTAGAGGGACGAATGGCGTTAAATATATCAATTTTTTAAGTGCAAACGGATTTTGGAGCGGCGTACAGGGGTATGCAGCAGTAACCAATCCTTTTACCTATCGTCGTATATTACATAGAAATATCAGACACGTAGGGATCGTTCCTAGCGATTACCCAAGCGAGAAGCTCGTCAATGCGATTATTGACATCAATCATCGTTTATTAAAAAATACTGAAAGCAGAGGTAAATACCATGGCTATATCGCTTCTATTCAATGTCAAGCAGATGTTTGGAGAGTAGTAGACTGGAATCAGAGTAACAATACTGGGATCATATTTAGCAACCGAGGTCATTCAAATCAAAAATGGATTTTCGAATATGATGAACAGACAAGATCATATATCCTAAGAAGTCTGGCAAATCCAAGATATCTTCTAGCAGAAGATATCTCATCTCGTGAGGTAGAGATGATCGGTGGTTTCTTGACTCGGGCAAGATGGCGATTGATACCAGCTAGGGAAGAGCATGTAAATGGGGATGTTTATTATCTACAAAGTGTTCGGAGCCAACGAGTCTTAACTGTGCTAAACGACATATATTTAGATAATCGTCCTTTACGTATACGTCCTTTGGAACATGCGCAAAGACAACGCTTTGTCATTCACAGAGAGGACATGCAATAGACAAGAAAAACAAATTGAAAAAAGCACGAATCTATTGTTATATTCGGATATATACTTTTAATATTAACTATTTATTATATGACTAAAAAGGCTGGAATCAAAGATTCCAGCCTTTTGTGACAAATAGAATTTTTATCTATCGGCAATCGCTGTCGCTGCAAATTGTTCAATTAAAGGAATCAGAGTCAATTTGACTTTGTATTTTCGTTCAAGTGCTTTTTCGATGACAAACTCATTTTCAACAGTCATAGAAATGGTTGCTAACTTACGAGGTTCATCAGCATTTTTTTCATAAATAACTACTTCTTGTTCATTTTGTTCTGTGTAAAATTTAGGATACTCAGCAACGGCTTTTGAAAAATCAGCAAAACTTAAAGCGGCATTCGTATCAGTTGAGCGTGTATTTTCAGTTGTGTCCGCTTTTGGTTCTTCCACTTTTTCTTCTGGCACACTGACTGTTTCTTCTGTCACTGGTGTTGCAACGGCTTGTGCAGTTGGTTCATCGTTTTTCAATCGTTGATCATTCCAGTAAGATACGATCTCAATAAGAAGATTGTCACGGAATCGTTCGAAAATACCGTTTTCTCCCGAACGGATCCGCTTTAATACAGTATTGAAATTATCATCGATAGGCACGTTGATTCGTGTATCTTCATTTGTTTTTCCAGCTAATCCGATCGTTAAGATTTGACGGTTTTTGGGATCAAGCATGACTTGTAATGGCAAACCATAACGTCTCAAGCTTTCATCTTCTAGAGAACGGAATAACTGTCCTCTTACACCATCCAATGAAGGACGGAATTGATTTAATAATTTTTGTTTCTGTTTTTTCTTCATATGTTCTCTCCTTCGCTCATACCCTTTCGATTATAAGAAAAAAAAAGCCAAATGAAAAGGAGTAATGCAAAAAAACTTGCGTATACGCAAATTACAACAGAAAAATTTGCTTATTTTTCCATTTTTTGAAAGAAAAATAAAAAAAAGGAACAGGTTATCTATTCACATAACCTGTTCCAATCTTTTTATTTTTTTGGTATCAAGGCAAAAACAGGTACCTCAGGTGAATAAATGACTTCATGTTCGTGCCAAGTTGTGACCATTAGTGAATGATCGAACCGTTTTTTCAGTTCCTCGATAATTTGATCATGTGTCCAGTTTCTTGCAGGAAAATGTTGGATCTTCTCTGCATCGATCAAAAAGACAAAATCGGAATGAAAAGTCTGAATGACGTCTTCCGAGAGAGAATTCAAGCGTTCGATTGGATCCATAAAATCACCTTTCGACTTAGAATTGGGTAGTATCTGGGTCTTTTGCTTTACCAACTACACCATCTAACTGATCAATTTGTTTCATTTCTTCTTCTGTCAATTCAAAATCAAACAGTTCAGTATTTTCTTTGATTCTGCTTGGTGTGACTGACTTAGGAAGAGGAAGAAATCCGTGTTGCAATGACCAACGTAAAGCAACTTGTGCGATCGTCTTGTCATGCGCTTCAGCGATTTGTTTCATTTCAGGTACATCGAAGATTTTACCAGTGCCTAATGGGCTGTATGCTTCAAGGATCATCTCATGTTTTTTTGCATACTCAACTACAGCTGGCTGTAATTCACCTGGTGCAAGGAAAACTTGATTGACCATTGGCATGATTTTTGCTGTTTTAGCAAGTGTATCTAGATGGTGGGGCAAGAAATTGCTGACACCAATTGCTTTGATTTTACCTGCTTCATACAGTTCTTCAAATGCCCGCCATGTATCTGCGTTTGCTTGTTCCCAATTATCACGAAAAGCAACTGGATTTGGCCAGTGAATCAAGAACAAATCTACATAATCTGTTTGTAGTTTCTTTAATGATTCCTCAAAAGAAGACATCACAAGTTCATAACTGTGATTGGCATTCCATAACTTTGTTGTTAGGAAGATCTCTTCTCTAGGAATGCCACTTTCTTTAATGGCTTGGCCGACACTTTCTTCATTCTTGTATCCTTGGGCAGTATCGATATGGCGATAACCTGCAGCCAGTGCTTCTTTAACAGAGGAAACAGCGACATCCCCGTCAGGTGTTTGCCATGTGCCGAATCCTACTACTGGAATTTCGTAACCATTCGATAGACGATACGTGCTTGTTAATGAATTCATACTTTCAGCTCCTTTTTTATTCGTTCATCTATAAGTTTAGCGCATTTTCCAAAAAAAAGAATCCATTTTGTTTCTACTATTGAAATTTTTGTTTAAAAGAAAATGATTTTGATTCTGGCATTTTTGATTTTTTTTCCGTAAACTAGGACAGAAGGGAATGAGGAAATGGATATCTATTTAAAAAAAGCAATTCTGCATATTATTGACAGAGAAACGGGTTCGCCGGTCTTTTCGCAAAAAGAGCTGGATCTGACAAAAGAATATATTCGTGATTTTCTTCAAAAGAAAATCCAAAAAATCTCTTCTGCCCAAACGAAAACTGGACAATTGGCAGAAGAAAGCATGATCGTTGAATCACTTAAAATCGCTCAAGAAAATTTTGTGGAAGCAAGTGAAGCAATCGTTCAGCGATGGTTCGATATTTACCAAGAAAGTGAAGAGGCGCCAAGTGCAGATGTATTTGTTGTTTTGTATGAATTAGATACAGTGATGTACCTATCTTTATTGAAAGTCAATTATCGTGAGGCTTATACGCATTTTGTTGAAGCAGACGAAGTAGGGATTGACAACCGTTTGATTTTGAACCGAGCAATACTAGGCGCGAAAACACAAAAAGCAGATGAAGCCTTCGCAGTGAACTTGTCCGATTGGACCTACGAATTGATTGAAAAAAAATATGAGTTTTCTGGTAAAAAAGAGCTTTATTTTTCTGGAAGAGTGATCGAAAGTGTTCCTGCACCTTCTTTAGAAGAAAATGTAAAAGTGATACAAAAAGTAGCCAAGCATCTCGGAAAAAAATTCGAGACAGAAGAATTTGATATCATGGCTGATTTAAAAGAAGCTGTCTATGATACGATAGAAGAAAAAGGACGGTTGGATCATGAGATGATCGCAGAAAAAGTCTTCAAGGAAAACATTACGGCAAAACTGGCTTTTAAAGAAGAAGTACAGGAGCAAGGGTTTGTCCCAGAAGCACCCCCTGTAAAAGAAGTACAAGAAATTTCTGAGAAAAAATTTGGAAAACAAAAATTTAAACTATCAAACGGAATCGAACTGATTGTACCAGTTGATGTATATCGCAACCCAGATTTGATTGAATTTGTGAATAATCCGGATGGTACGATATCTGTGATGATCAAAAATGTGGATGAAGTATTGAATCGTTTATAAAAGTGACTGGAATATTAGATGTTCAACTACCGATGTTTAGTTGAATGAATGGTCCATGAGAAGGATCTGAAAAGACGAATATAACAAAAAAAGAGCGTGGGACAAAAGTAAAGAACACTTTTGTCTCACGCTCTAAACACGTATAAACGGCGGAAGCAGAAGCAACTCCTTCGGAAATAAACGCTTCTGTCCCAGCCTCTTTTTATCTAATAAAATTTTAAGACCATTGATTATTGATCGATTTTTTCTGCCGCATTTTTAGGGACTTCAGAAGCCTTTATTTCTTCCCAGCTTAATACACCTTTACGAGGATTGACTTTGAGTTGGAGATACGCATTCATCTTTAATGGATGTTCTCTCTCTTCGCGAAGCGTCACTTGTTTTTTTTCTCCATCTTTGTTATAAGCCGCTTGCTTGTAGGTATAAGTCGTAAATTTTTCTCCATTATCTGTTCGGTAAGCTGACATTTCGCCATTTGTCGTAATTTTTGTATAATAGGCTTCGCCCCCGTAAAAATAATGATAAGCTGCAAAACTTCCGCCGAGAAAGATGCCTAAAACGACAAGTACGCCAATTAATTTTTTCATGTACTTCACCTCTCTTCTTATTATTAACGAAATAGAAGATTTCGTCTATTGAAAGTTGTTGGCGACAGCTGAATTTTAAACTTTTCCTCATTTTGTTCTTATTGCTTCAAAAGAAAGTTAAGGACTAGCTTGAAGTCTTTCTCAAAAAACACAATTTTTTATTTATAAAAGGTACTTTTTTCGTGTATAAGATAGGCGAGTGCTCTTAGTTGACTTTGACCAAGTTTGACGTATAATAAGCTTAGTTCGAATCTTACAAAAAGTAAGCCGGACGTATTCTTTTTGATTTATTCAAAAAAAGACTATAATAAAAAAGTGAGAGCTGAAATCCTTCAGTGATCTATATTATTTAGGAGGTTTGTAAATTATGGCAAAAGAACATTACGACAGAAGTAAACCACACGTTAACATTGGTACAATTGGACACGTTGACCATGGGAAAACTACTTTAACTGCTGCGATCACTACAGTATTAGGCAAAAAAGGCCTAGCAAATCCTCAAGACTATGCTAGTATTGATGCAGCTCCAGAAGAACGTGAACGTGGGATTACGATCAATACCGCACACGTAGAATATGAAACAGAAAAACGCCACTATGCGCATATCGATGCACCAGGACACGCGGACTATGTGAAAAACATGATTACAGGGGCAGCACAAATGGATGGTGCCATCTTAGTCGTTTCTGCCACTGATGGTCCGATGCCTCAAACACGTGAACACATTTTGTTGTCACGTCAAGTTGGTGTAAAATACCTAATTGTTTTCTTGAACAAAGTAGATTTAGTCGATGATGAAGAATTGATCGATTTGGTAGAAATGGAAGTTCGCGAGTTATTGAGTGAATATGGTTTCCCAGGCGATGATACTCCTGTGATCAAAGGTTCCGCATTAAAAGCATTGCAAGGTGATCCAGATGCTGAAGCTGCTATTATGGAACTGATGGATACAGTGGATGAATATATCCCAACACCAGAACGTGATACAGATAAACCATTACTATTACCAGTGGAAGATGTTTTCTCCATTACAGGACGAGGAACTGTTGCCTCAGGTCGTATTGACCGCGGTGCTGTTCGTGTCGGTGATGAAGTAGAGATCGTAGGGATCAAACCTGAAACACAAAAAGCAGTTGTCACAGGTGTAGAAATGTTCCGTAAAACGTTAGATTACGGGGAAGCTGGGGATAACGTAGGCGTACTGTTACGTGGTATCCAACGTGACGATATCGAACGTGGACAAGTACTTGCTAAACCAGGTTCCATTACTCCACATACAAAATTCAAAGCTGAAGTGTACGTGTTGACAAAAGAAGAAGGTGGACGTCATACACCATTCTTTAACAACTACCGCCCACAATTCTACTTCCGTACAACTGACGTTACTGGAACAATCGCGTTACCAGAAGATACAGAAATGGTCATGCCTGGTGACAATGTGACGATTGATGTTGACTTGATCCACCCAATCGCTGTTGAAAACGGAACGACCTTCTCGATTCGTGAAGGTGGCCGTACAGTAGGTTCAGGTATCGTTACAGAAATCGAAGCATAAGAAACGTGATTCGAATATTTTGGTAATGAAAAATGTTTAAAATGAAAAAGCGGACAAAACAGAAATCCTGTTTTGTCCGCTTTTTTTGTTCTTCAATTGTACAATAATAGATGGCAGGAGCCGTACCTCACGCTTTGGTTCAGTCTCTTTTATTTATACTGTGAGTGTTTCCTTACTAATACACAGTTTTTAGTACTTTCTTCGTATCCATTTTTTCAAACCACTTATTCTACCTTGTGTCTGCTCAACTGGCGCATTATCAATAATCAGCAAAGCAATCATAACGTATGCAATCCAACTATCTCGCGAATATAGGGTGTAGCGTGAGACCCAGTTCGTAGCGTACTTGCTTTTGTATTCTCTTAATCCATGGAAAGAATAAAAATGAGAGCCAAACTCGTAAACCAAGTAAGCAATTCTTTCCTGTAAAAAACTCTTTCTGGAAGTTCCAACATTTGAAAGAGGTGCCATCCCTAAATTGAACCATTGGATATGTTCTTCTTTCATATAAGAAAACAAATGCAGGAACAAGAAATCCATACTGCCGGAAGGGGCTTTTTCGGGATCATATCGCATCAAATCGATCGTTCCTACTTTGTTGTTCGTGTAAGTAGGCATGATCGTCGCAAAAGCGACAATTTCTTCTTGAGTATTTTTGACTACAGCAATAGGCGCTCTTTGTAAATAATCTTCAGAGAAAAAGCCTAAAGAAAAACCTTTTTCTTTTCGAGAACCCAACCAATTATCAGAAATATTTTTGAAAATACTCATTTGCTCAGCAGAAAACGGCGGTTGTAAGACATCAAATGTAAATCCTTCTCGTTCAATCCGGTTCAAGACAGCCCGAGTGCCCTTCATTTTTTTCCCTGATGTTGTAAAACTATTCAGATCTACATAAGCTTCTTCCCCCATTTTAATGAAGTCATAGCCGAATTCATGCAAAATCATAACGATCTCTTCGCTTGTTTCGTAGAAAACAGGTAAATAGCATAATCGGTCTGTCTCTTCGATGAAAGCTTCAATTGCTTCTGGAAAATCTTCTTTCTTACCAGAAGGATCGCCCATTACGATGCATTTATTATTGAAGCAAGCGAATTGGAGAAGCACAGTTGGTTCACCGTCTTTTTCGTAGGCAAACATCCGCTTGTCTTTTAAGAAGATCAATTGACTGTCGGAGTTTCCTCCATAAGTTGTGAGGATCTTCAGTGCCTTTTCTTCATTAAAGGCTTCGCCAATCTGTTTCTTTTCTCCTTGAAGAAAATGGACAAATAGAACGATCATGAAACTAACGGCGATAATGGCCAACAACCCTGAAAACCAAATCTTTTCAGAAGGGAATAAGAAAAAGGAAATAAAATGGTGACGCCGATGTGGAAAATCAGGCAGATTGTATACACCAATAACAATATAAAGCAATGTCAATGCACCGATAATGATTCCGTCGATCGTACGCCATTCCCATGAGTAGATGAGTTGTTCCCGAAACAGTTCGTTTTTGGACGCAAGAATGATCAGAAGCAGAATAGACAAGAAAATCACCGGTGTGAAGCTAAAATCGCTTAATAAAACATAAAACAAAGCGAGTGCGATCAAGAAAATTGTAGGCAGATAGGCTCGTTTTACGCGTGCAGCGATCCCTCTCCCCATAACAATCAAAAGAAATCCTAATAATATACTAGGAAAATGGATAATAAAATGGAATTTCAATGGGTTCAAACTATGAAGCCAGCGAAACTCTGTAAAAGCTTGCGGAATAGTGGCAGAAAGTACCAACATGATTCCAGAAAAGTATAAGAGGACAACCACGATTTTATGCGCGATTTCTGTTGCTAACTGCTTAGGGATACCTGAATAACGCTGATCAAAAGTGGAACCGATATTTTTGAAGAAAAAGACGATTCCAATCAAAAACGGAATGATGTAGTAGAACAGACGATAAAGCAAGATCCACACAACGACTGTTTCTCTTGGCACACCAATAGCAGATAATCCGATAATCATCATCACATCGAAACTGCCGATCTCGCCAGGAATCATAGACACGATCCCTATCACTGAAGCAGCAATGAATAACGGAATCGTTTGCCACAGATCGATTCGGATTTCCATTAGGTAACCAACAGAAAGAAAACTGAACAGGACACCAGACCATTCCAATAATGAAACAAGCAAGAGCTGTCCTTGCGTTTTAAGTGAGGTACCACCAAGGAATCCTTTCTTTTTGAAAGTAGTGAATAAAAAGACAACAGGGAAATACAGACCACCGCCAATCAGCCATATCCAATATTGCTTCAAGAAAGGAGCAACTGGCGTGAAGACTACAAGTAAAAAAGAAAGCAGACTGTAAATAGAAAGTCCAGCCATCAAAAACAAGAAAACTTTCGATAAGGCCTGGATCACGTTTCTGCTCTCTTTCTTTTGTCCATATAGTTCAGAGCGAAGCCCCACACTGACAAACCCGCCGAAACCGGCAATATTGTTGATTGTATTGATCAGCCAGCTTGTCTCAAACAAGTAACGAGGATTCTGCTTTTGTTCAAGCATCCGATTCAAAATAATATCATAACCAATCATAGGTAACACAGAGACAAGACCAATCAACAGCATAAGTCCGCTTTTCCAAATAGGTATAGTGGCAAACGTTTCTCCTAATTGCTGGATAGATAGAGTTTTACCGATGGACATCAATTCACCGACAATAATGACAATGACAGAAATCAAAAAGATTGTTTTGAACAGTCCTAGATGGTTTTTCAGCCATTGTATGGTAGTTTTTAACAAATAAATCACCTTCTATTCCTAATAATTATGTTTCAGAAAGAAATTGAAGAACTTCTCGGTTGAAGCGTTCAGGATCTTTTCTAGCTAATTCATGTCCTTGTTCTTTTACAAGTACAAAAGAAGCTTTTGGTATAGTTTTAGCTATATACAGAGAATGTTTCAGTTTGATTACATCTTTTTTTCCTACAATAATCAAAGTTGGGGAGTTGATTTTTTTTAAATCATTTTCTGTAAGGCCGATATCATGTAGCAATAGTTTGATAACTAGCAGATTTTTACGAAGGCTTGGGCGAAATAAAGAGAACAACCATACCCATGCATAATGAAAATTGCTGATGACTCTGGCAGAAAAACGAACGCCTTTAACTAGCGTGTTTCCAGAATTTAAAATCAGTCGATGAACTTTTTGAGGAAAGCTGCTGGCAAATACCAATGCCAGATTTGCGCCATCACTAAACCCAAGAAAATCTGCCTGATTGATTTTTTCTAGCAACATAATCGTATTCAGATCCTCAGCCATCAAATGAAAATTCAATATAGATGCTTCATTTGTTGAACGGCCATGTCCTCGGCTGTCTACTAGATAAACAGTATAGTAGCGTTCAAGTACAGGAACCTGTTCTGAAAAAAAGCGGCCGCTGCCATCATTGCCATGCAGTAAAAAGAGTGGGAAGCCTTGACCACTCTTTTCATAATAAATTTCGCTCCCATCTGACATTTTTGCATATTTCTTTTCTTTTTTCACATAATCACCTACTGTGTAAAGTATAACGATTATAACAGTCATTGGGCAATCGTTTTTACTGAAAAACAACGATCATTTTCGTAAGATGATAAAAAACACAGGAAAATTCATTTTTTCTTAAGGTGTACACAGAATTTAAGGAAGAAATAGCCAAGAAGATAAAGAAATAGTAAGATAAAAAAGATGTCAAAATAACTAGGTGATGAAATGAAGCGAAAACGATTATCTATTATCCGTATTCTTTTTTACATGATCCTTCTAACGGTCATTGGTGCGGTGTTGTTTTTAGGAGGAAGAACTTATCGCTCGGTAAAACGGGTGGAAAGCTATCAAATAGAAATAACGACAGCTGCAAAAAATTATCATATGGAAGCATACGAAAAATTGATCAAGGCAATAATCTTGACCGAATCAAAAGGAAAAGGGACAGATCTCATGCAGAGTTCAGAGAGTTTGCATGGAGAAGCCGATGTCATTGATAATCCAGCTGACAGTATTGATCAAGGGGTAAAATATTTGGCGGAGATGATAATGGAAGCAAAAAAACAAGGATGTGATCTGTGGACCGCTGTCCAAGCGTATAATTTTGGGAAAGATTATATTGCCTATGTAAAAAATCATGGCGGAGAAAACACAGTAGAACTAGCAGAAGCGTATTCTAAAGATGTGTTAAGCCCACTTTTAGGAAATGAAGAAGGAAAACAGTACCGATATTGGCGGATCCAGTCCTTGCTTTACAACGGCGGCTATCTCTATCATAATGGAGGTAACATGTTTTATCCTGATATTGTCAAAATGAATGAAAAAATAATAGAGACTTACGAAAAAGTCTTTAAATAAATTAGTAGGAAATATCCAAACATAATAAAATGAGTTGAAAGAAGGAGTGCGCAAATAGTGGAAAAAAGGCAAAAAATGGAAAATCAAAAAGTGGGGTACACAACCAAAGATTGGATGTTGCGGTTTGTGAAGGGAATGTTTATCGGTTCAGGATTTATCTTGCCGGGGGTCAGCGGTGGTGCCTTAGCAGCTGTTTTTGGCATGTATGAGCGACTGATTTCTTTTCTAGCCCATATCACAAAAAATTTCAAAGAAAACGTTTTGTTTTTCCTGCCTGTTGGTCTAGGCGGAGTGACAGGCATCTTTTTACTTTCTTTTTTAGTCAGTTTTTTATTAGGGGCGTATGAAACAACAATATTGTGGTTTTTTGTTGGGTGTATCGTCGGAACTGTTCCTGCATTATGGAAAGAAGCAGGAAAAAAAGGACGAGATACTTCTGATGTGATCATCATGGTTGTTACTTTTGTTCTGGCTTATTTGTTTTTATTATACGGTGCTCGATTATTTGATGGACAAGTCGATCAGAATTTTGGGACTTGGCTGATCGCCGGCGGATTAATTGGTTTAGGTATGATTGTCCCAGGATTGAGTCCATCTAATTTTTTGGTATATATGGGATTGTACAAAGCGATGGCTGACGGATTTAAAGAAGTTCGGTTTGAAGTCATCTTGCCGATCGGAATTGGTGGGGTTCTTTGTGTCCTTGGCTTGTCAAAAATCATGGATTATATTTTCTCAAAAGCATACAGTAAGCTATTCCATTTTATTTTAGGCGTCGTTTTTGCTTCAACGATTATGATCATCCCTACT
This sequence comes from Enterococcus sp. NBRC 3427, assembly GCF_007996925.1. Lineage (NCBI taxonomy): Bacteria > Bacillati > Bacillota > Bacilli > Lactobacillales > Enterococcaceae > Enterococcus > Enterococcus sp. NBRC 3427. Next base: position 21,414 of record NZ_BJLL01000002.1, read on the forward strand.
GATTACGCGGGATTGGGAGTCGCTGGAGTGCTAGCTTGTCCTGTTCTTTTTGTAGCTGGTACAGCACTAGGATGGTGGATGAGCCGTTTGGAAGAACAATATAAGTAAAGATAGTTCGATAATAAAAAACAACACACGGGTGATTCATACAAAAAAGGTCAGCATCTTTTTCGTAAGAATCATTCGTGTGTTTTTCTATAAATTTTATAAAAACAAGTTGTTTTTAATCTTGGAACACGCTAGACTTAAACACGTGATTATTTTTGAAAGTTGGCGGAAAATGGAGAAAAAGAAAATGAATGGACTTACACAGCAAGAAGTAGTTCAGAAAATGGCTTCTGGCCAGCAAAATGACTACCAGGAAGATGCATCAAAAAGTACAAAGCAAATATTCAGCGATAATATATTGACGTTATTCAATTTTCTGAACTTCGGTATCGGGATTTGCCTGTTATTTGTAGGTGCTTATTCCAACATGGCGTATTTAGCAATTATTATCGTAAATATCGTTATTGGAATTTATCAAGAAATACATGCAAGAAATCTTGTACGGAAATTATCGATTGTTTCCCAATCAGAAGTACTAGTGATTCGGGACGGTAAAGAACAATCGATTTCTACTAAAGAGCTGGTATTAGGAGATTTGGTAAAAATCGGAGCAGGAGAACAGATACCAGCCGATTTGCAGGTCATATCAGGACGGGCAGAAGCAAATGAAGCTCTTTTGACAGGTGAATCTGACTTGATTGTCAAAGAAGCTGGAGCTGAATTGCTTTCTGGGAGCTTTTTGACAAGTGGTTCTGTCATGGCTGAAGTCATCCGAGTAGGGGCAGATAATTATGCTGTCCGCTTGACTAGCGAGGCAAAAACCCACAAAGCTATTCATTCTGAACTTGTAGATTCGATTCGTAAAGTATCCAAGTTCACTAGTTTCGTGATTATTCCTTTAGGGATCATACTATTTTTGGAGGCACTGTTCATTCGCGATGCTTCTATCAAGATTTCAGTTATTGCCTCTGCAGCAGCTTTGTTAGGGATGCTTCCAAAGGGATTAGTATTGCTGATAAGTATTGCGTTAACGACAGGTGTAACAAAACTGGCAAAAAAACGGATTCTTGTTCAAGACATGTATTCCATTGAAACACTTGCTCACGTCGATACATTATGTTTGGATAAAACAGGAACCATTACTGAAGGGAAAATGAGTATCCAGCGTGTAGAAGCATTACATCCGCTGTATGAAAAAGCTATTCCAGAAATTATGGGAACGTATCTTGCAGAAAGCAGTGATAACAACATCACCATGCGGGCTATGAGAGAGTATTTTGAGCTTTCTAATCGTTATGATGTAACAAACAAAGTCGCATTTTCTTCTGATCGCAAATGGGGTGCGATGGAGTTTCCAGAATTAGGAGTCGTATACGTAGGAGCGCCTGAACGCTTGGTGGAAGAAGATCGGCTGCCAGATAGTCTAAAAACAGCTCAAGCGAATGGCTATCGCGTACTTATGTTGGGGATTGCTCCAAATCAGCAATTAAACGAAGAAACCCCCGCGTTTGTTGAGCCAGTTGCTCTGTTTGAAATCGATGATCCAATCCGAAAAAATGCGCCAGAAACACTAGCTTATCTTCATGAGGAAGGCGTTGACCTGAAAGTAATCTCTGGAGATAATCCATTTACTGTCTCCAATATTGCTAGACGTGCAGGATTACCGAATTATGATGCGTATATCGACCTTTCTCAGATTACTGAAGAATCGGACGTGCGAGAAGCTGCACATCAATATACAGTTTTTGGTCGAGTGAGTCCTCAGCAAAAGAAATTACTGGTAAATGAATTGAAAGATAGCGGCAGAACGGTTGCGATGACAGGTGACGGCGTGAATGATGTTTTGGCATTAAGAGAAGCAGATTGCAGTATCGCCATGGCAGAAGGTGACGGAGCGACACGTCAAATTGCTAATCTGGTATTGTTGGACTCTGATTTTACGACATTGCCAGAAGTCCTGTTTGAAGGACGTCGAGTAGTCAACAATGTGACGAAAGTCTCAGGTATCTTTTTCATCAAAACGATTTATTCTTTTATTTTATCGATTATCTGTGCCGTTACAGCTATTGGATTTCCATTTATCCCTATTCAGATCACGCTGATTGATTTGGCGATTGAAGGGTATCCTTCCTTCTTTTTATCATTTGAACAAGATAAACGCAAAATCACTTACCGTTACTTGCCTACTGCACTTATCAACGCTTTGCCGAATGCCTTGCTTGTAGTAGTGAATATCATAGCAGTGTATCTACTTGGAAAAACGTTCGCGTGGGGAAGTAGTGAAACCACTACGTTGATGTATTACTTGCTAATTGGAATCAGCTGCATGGCAGTTGTAAAAGCTTGTTATCCTTTCAACCCGTTGCGAATATTCTTAGCAGTAACGACAATCGTAGGGATATATGTAGCTGCGATGCTGTTCCACGGAATTTTGGAAGTAAACTTAGGTTTAGGAGAAACCATAGGATACTTCGTTATGTTCATGATCATAAATATTGTCCTTCGATTATTGTACTGGAAGGCCGATATTCAAAATCAGCTACTGAAAAGAGTAGCAAATTGATGCTTAATTAAATAGAAATGTGTTATACTTGAAAAAGAATTGAAATATGATACAATCAAACATGTATAATTGTGTCCTTTAAAATCGCACTGATTTCAGTTAGTGCGATTTTTTACCGGTTATTCTCCTGAAATATCTTTTGTTAAAACGAAAAGATATCAATAAAGCAGGGGGTGGAAAAATGGCTCAACGGATTCCTCAAGAAGTTATTGAAACGGTACGCAGTCAAACGAATATCGTTGAGGTGATTGGACAATATGTCCAATTGAAAAAGTCTGGTAAAAACTACTTAGGGCTGTGTCCTTTTCATGAAGAACGCACACCATCCTTCTCTGTTGCAGAAGACAAGCAGATCTTTCATTGCTTTGGTTGCGGTAAGGGCGGAAACGTGTTTACTTTTCTTCAAGAACTAGAAGGACTGAGTTTTCCAGAAGCAGTGATAAAAGTAGCAGATTTCGAACAGATTCCGTTGGAAGATCAATGGCGTCAGCGAACGGTAACTGTACAAAATCCTGAATCTGCTACAGGAAAATTGATTGCTGCTCATGAAAAAGCAGCGGAAATCTATCATCACATGCTGTTGCATACAAAAGCGGGACAGCCAGCCCTAGAATATTTGCAAAGTCGTGGGTTGTCTTTAGAATTGATTGAAGAATTCAATATCGGTTTTGCACCTAATGAACGCTCGTTTCTTCAGAAAGTCTTCAAGAATGAATCATTCTCAAATGAATTGTTAGAACGTTCTGGATTGTTTGTCACACATGATGATGGCCGTATGTCGGACCGTTTTTACCAAAGGGTGATGTTTCCCCTTCGTAATCCTCAAGGCCAGACAATCGGGTTTTCAGGACGCTGGCTTGCACCTGAAAAAGGGCAGGAAAAAGATCAGCCCAAATATTTGAACAGTCCGGAAACAGAATTGTTCAATAAAAGACAAGTTTTATTTAATCTTGATAAAGCAAGAAGCGATATCCGAAAAAATGGAGAAATCTTGTTGTTCGAAGGTTTTATGGATGTGATTGCTGCATGGCAGGCTGGTATCAAAACTGGATTAGCTTCCATGGGAACAAGTCTGACAGCTCAACAGATCCAGCAAATGGAAAAATTGACGAAAGAACTGGTTTTTTGTTATGACGGAGATAACGCAGGTTTTGAAGCAACCAATCGAGGGATTGAATTGCTTCGGCAAAATAGTCGCTTAGGACTTTCGGTCGTAGTCGTTCCAGAAAAGCTTGATCCTGATGAATATCTCCGTAAGTATGGGGAAGCATCTTTTCAAGAATTAGTGGCTCATGGGCGTGAAACAGTTTTTACTTTTAAATCACGTTATTTGAAACAAGGGAAAAATTTAGAGAATGAAAAAGACAAAATCGAGTACCTTGAAGAATTATTAGTTGAACTTAGCCGAGTCGTTTCACCAATTGAACAAGATATGTATTTATCGCAACTGTCCACAGAGTTTCAGGTCAGCAGAGAGACGATACAAAAACAATTGCGTGAGCTCCGAAGAACAAATCAGCAAAATCGTCAAGAACCTCAGGAAAGTCAACACACTCAGGTTACGAGACAAGAAACTGCACGAAAAAAGAGACCATTGACGCAAGTAGAAAAGGCAGAGCAGATTCTATTATATCGTGCATTTAAAGAAGTTTCTGTCCGTAATATTTTAAAAGAACGAGAATTTCAGTTTATTCATGATGCATATGCAGAAGTTTATTTTTTATTCGATGCATATGTCTCACAAAATTATGAATTCAACCTTGCAGAGTTTTTAGACTTTTTGCAAGATGAAAATTTAAGGCGGTTGGTGGTGGAGATCGAATATTTACCGGTGGCAGAAGAAAGTTCGCCACGGGAAATCCAAGACTTGCTAGATGTGATCAGCAAATCTGGCTTAGCTGATGAAATAACATTAAAAAAACAAATGCAGCAAGAAGCCAGACGTATGGGGAACAAACAGCTTGAGCTTGAATTGACGATCGAAATCATCAATTTAACGAAACAGTTAAAACAAGCCAAATAGCTACTCAAGGGGGGCCTTCTTTTATGGCAAATGGAACAGATAAAAAAAAGTATGAAGCAGCAGTAGCAGCTTTCATCAAAGAAAACAAACCCAAACGACAAGTTGTATATGATGATTTATCCAATCAGCTTGCTACACCATTCACTTTGAATGCAGATGAAATGGACAAATTGATCCAAAAGATTGAAGACGCAGGTATCAGTGTGGTGGATGAAAATGGTGATCCATCAATTCACAGCTTGAAAAGTGCTGAGAAAAAAGCTGAACAGGCAAAAACAGAAGATCTATCTGCGCCAACCGGTGTAAAAATCAATGACCCGGTTCGTATGTATCTGAAAGAAATTGGCCGTGTCTCCCTTTTAACTGCGGAAGAAGAAGTAGCGTTAGCATTGAAAATCGAAGAAGGCGACCAAGAAGCAAAACAGCGTTTAGCAGAAGCAAACCTTCGTTTAGTAGTAAGTATCGCTAAACGTTATGTAGGGCGAGGCATGCAGTTCCTTGACTTGATCCAAGAAGGAAATATGGGGCTGATGAAGGCAGTTGAAAAATTTGACTATCGCAAAGGGTTCAAGTTTTCTACTTATGCTACATGGTGGATTCGTCAAGCAATTACTCGTGCAATCGCCGACCAAGCACGTACGATCCGTATTCCAGTTCACATGGTAGAAACAATCAATAAATTGATTCGTATCCAGCGTCAATTGTTGCAAGACCTTGGAAGAGAACCTACGCCGGAAGAAATCGGTGCAGAAATGGACCTTCCGACAGAAAAAGTCCGCGAAATCTTGAAAATCGCGCAAGAACCTGTTTCCCTTGAAACGCCAATCGGTGAAGAAGATGATTCTCATTTAGGTGATTTCATCGAAGACCAAGAAGCAACAAGTCCAGCAGAACACGCAGCATATGAACTACTAAAAGAACAATTGGAAGATGTACTAGATACATTGACTGATCGGGAAGAGAATGTCCTTCGCTTACGTTTTGGTCTAGACGATGGACGTACGAGAACACTGGAAGAAGTAGGAAAAGTATTTGGTGTTACTCGGGAACGTATTCGTCAGATCGAGGCTAAAGCGTTGAGAAAATTACGTCATCCTTCTCGTTCAAAACAATTAAAAGACTTCTTAGAATAAGCATGAACTATTGACCAGAAGAGAAATCAGTAAAATGGTTTGGTTTATTTTAAAAGAAAAAAAGCTTGGGACTACGCGGTCTCAAGCTTTTTTTTCTATAGGAAGAAAATTTATTCATTATTTTTAAGTAAATCCTAAAAATAAGCTATTGGCGTGACGTATAGAATATGATAGATTAAATGGTAGCGTAAACCTAGTAAAGGAGCCGATCGCTAAGTGATGAAAAAATGTCCAAATTGCGGATCGAAAAAAATGGATGAGAACAATATCTGTCCAGACTGCGGTCATCAACTAACTGCAGAAGATCAGCAAACAAAAGAAACAATCGAAGAAATAAATGCAGATGAAACTATGCAGGATAAATCAACTGAAGACGCAGTCTTTCCTGATACAGAATTAAACGATCCAATCGAATGGTCGGAATTGAAAGATCTACCTCTCGAATCCGTGATGGAATTATTCGAAAAAACAGAACCAGAAGACGATGTATCATCTACTCACGATAAAGTAGCCAATAAAGAAAAAAGGGAACAGAAGAAAGCGACTGTTCGTGAGACTTCGGAAAAATCAGGAAAGAATCAAGAAGAAACCCTTGAATCAAAACAAAAAAGAAGAGTAGCTGAACTAAAAGAAATCGTCGATAATGAGGAAGAAAATTCGATACTGTCCGCCTATATCAAAGCACATCGTGAAGATACAAAGGAAGAGCACGCGGAAGAGCTGCTCAAAATGATCAGTGAAAAAATTGCACAGGAAAACAAAGTAGAACCAGAACATGAAGCTGAAAAAGACACTGAAAAAGACATTAGTGGAGTAAACGCTGCAGGTAAAGAATCATTAAAAACGAATGATCTAAAAACGGATATCCCGGAAAAAACTGAAACATTATCTGAAAAACAATCAGAAGACGAGAAATCGAATGGGTTGCCGGAAGCGGATAAAAAAGAAATGCTCGAAAAAGCAGACAAGAAGGCAACAGAGTCGGATGGAATAAATAATGAAGCCGATGCTGAAACTCAATCTGCAAGTGAAGATAGCACTGCTCTTGAAGCTAAAATAGAAAAAGAAGAGAACCAGCCTGAGCTGATTGAAGCAGAAACAGAACCAATAACAATCGTGCCAAATACTGAAAAAACGCCTCAAGAATCAAACCCAGAAAAAAAAGATTTAGATAAGACACAAAAGAAAAAATCAAAAAAAGTGCCGTATCTCGCTTTAGCAGCAGTTCTTCTACTAGGTGGGGGAGGCTGGGCTTATTATGACCATCATCAAAAAGTAGAAGCCGAAGTAGCAGCAGAAGCAAAAAGACAGCAACAAATGGAAGAACTTCATGGGAAACTTGCTGCCTTTTATACAGATGATCACCATCAATTTATTCGTGCAGATATGATTCATCAAGATTTATCGAAATTAAAAAATGATTTATCGAGTCTTAAGAATGAAAAAGGATATTCAGAGTTAGAAACAACTTATCAAGATATCCAATCTAAGATCCAAGATATCCAGAAAGTGAATGAATGGTTCGTAGCACCTGTGATCGTCGATGATCATCTAGCTGATGACATCAAGTTGAAAGCAGATAAAGAGATACAAACAATCGAAACGGATAACACAGATTTTGGAAAATTGATTCAACAAGCACAAACAGAAGCTAAAAATCAATATGCTGAATTGCAAACAGCTAAAGAAAAAACAGCTATAGTCTTTAAAGGCGGAAAAGTAGTGGGTTCAGCGACACGCGACCAATACAAGACGGCAAAAGAAGCAGTAGAAAAGGTGAAAAATACAGATCTATCTGCTCAGTTGAATGAACAATTGAAACAAGTAGATAAGATGCTCACTGATAAAGAGAAAAAAGCAGAAGAGGAAAAGAAAAAAGCTGAAGAAGCAAAAAAAGCAGCTGAAGAACAAGCAAAACAAGCCGCTCAAGCAGCAGCTGCAGCTCAAGCCGCTCAACAAGCTGCGGTCGCACAAGCAGCACAGCAAGAAGCGGCATCCTCGACTCCTTCCTCTTCAAACTCAGCGAATCAGCCAATCAAATCTGCCAGAGCAAGTGATATTGCCGATGCATCTAATCCAGCATGGACGTGGGCACCAGGCGTCCAAAGCAAAGTGATTGCTACATGTATCCAACGTGGATATATCGTTGAAGGAGGATACAGATTAGAAAAAGCCAGAATCGAAAATGGGGAAGGCTATTACAATCTATATGCCACTTCAACAAAATCTGCATTGATGAAAGGCATTGGAGAAAGTGCTTTGCCATTTTATATCGTAACGATCAACTGTAAAACTGGGTGGTTCGGAGGAAATGGGAGCAATTAGTTTTAGCTAAACGAAAGAGGTTGTGAGCTTGCCGTTTAACACCGTTTATTCGAAAAAGAGGAGTATGACACAACTGTTGTCGTACTCCTTTTTTCACCTTTCCAAACCAAGGCTCAGCTATTCAAGTAGATAACATTATGTTATGATAGCAAAGAAATGTATTAAGAAAACCTTTCACTATAGAGGGAGAAAAAAATGAACGATTTATTAGCAACTATATTTACAGGTATTATTATTGATGAAAATGAAAAAAATTACTTTGTCCAAAAAAATGGGCAAACCTTTGGCTTAAGCAAATCAGAAGGCGAGCACAAAATCGGTGAGGCAGTGGAAGGATTCGGCTACCAAAATCAAAAACATGAAAACCGGATCACTACACAAATTCCAAAAAGTCGCATCGGTCACTATGCATTTGGGATCGTTACTGCAACACGAAAAGATTTAGGCGCATTTGTCGACATCGGTCTTCCAGATAAAGACTTTGTCGTATCTCTTGATGAATTACCGACCATGACAGAGCTGTGGCCTAAAAAGGGAGATCGTTTGATGATTTCCCTTAGAGTTGATGCAAAGGACCGTGTTTGGGGTAGTTTAGCAGACGAAAAAATATTCAAATCTTTAAGCAAGTATGGAACAGAAGAAATGAAAAACAAAGATGTGATAGGAACAGCCTACCGTTTGAAATTAACAGGTACGTATGTTTTGACTGAAGATTTCTGTCTTGGGTTTATCCATCCTTCTGAACGATATAACGAACCTCGACTAGGCGAGCAAGTAAAAGGGCGTGTGATCGGTGTCCGACCAGATGGTGTACTGAATCTTTCATTGAAACCAAGAGCGTATGAAGCAATATCAGATGATGCACAAATGATTTTAACCATTTTAGAACGTTCTGCAGATCAGCAAATCAACTTTACAGATAAATCAGATCCAGAAGACATCATGAAAGCTTTCGGCATCAGCAAAGGTGCTTTTAAGCGAGCATTAGGCAATCTTTTGAAACAAGGACTGATTAAACAAGAAAACGGTGTGACAAAATTAGTCAAAAAATCTAATTGAGAATCCCTTGCATGTTTTTCTTAACTAGCTTATAATAATTTTAATTAACACAGTGTTATTGTTTTTCTAAATTGTAATTATTATAAATTGTTGGGGTTGAGTAAATGGTCATGAATGCTATTTCGGCGATGAAAAAAACAAAACAGCAGCTACATGAATCGGGGTTCAAGCTGACACCGCAAAGAGAAGCTACCCTGCTTGTGCTTTTGGAGAATGAGAAAGAGCATTTGTCTGCAGAAGAGATCTTCTTTTTAGTGAAAAAAAAGAGTCCAGAAATTGGACTTGCTACTGTTTATCGAACCCTTGAAATCTTGACAGAATTAAAAATTGTCGATAAAGTAAGTTTTAATGATGGATTAGCCCGTTATGATTTGAGAAAAGAAGGCGCCAAACATTTCCATCATCATTTACTATGCTTGAACTGCGGCACGATCGAGGAAGTAGAAGAGGATCTTTTACTTGAAGTGGAGCAAGTAGTAGAAGAACGTTATCATTTTTTAGTAAAAGATCATCGGCTGACGTTCCATGGAATCTGTCAGGAATGTTATGAAAAAGAAAAAAGAAACCAGTCCGTCTGAGTGTCTAGACGGCTTTTTCTTTGCTCAGATTATGGAAAAAGACTATCAGAATGAAGCGGTATCTGATATGATAGAGAGGCATGAGGGGGATTATTATGAAAGAGCAAATCAACGATTATCTCCACTACTTGAATATTGAACGGGGATTATCCGCCAATACACGTCAAAGCTATGAACGTGATTTGGAACAATACTTGCATTTTCTAGAAGAGCAGAAAGTTGCTTCATGGCAAGATGTCGATCGCTTTTTAGTCATCCGTTTTCTGGAAAAACTGCATGAAGAAAAAAAAGCGACAGCAACCGTTACGCGGATGATCTCAAGCCTCAGAAGATTCCATCAGTTTTTACGACAAGAGCGTATCACGGATCATGATCCAATGCAGCATATCGATACGCCAAAGAAAGCGCAGAAATTACCAAGTACATTGACGCTGGCAGAAGTAGAAAAGCTGATTGAAGCACCTGATACGACAAAAACGTTAGGAATAAGAGATCGTGCAATCTTAGAAGTCATGTATGCTACTGGGATGCGGGTCAGTGAATTAATTGGATTGAAATTGGGAGATCTTCATCTTTCTCTTGGGCTGGTACAGACAGTCGGTAAAGGAGATAAAGAGCGGATTATTCCTTTAGGTGATTATGCGATCCAATGGCTGGAACGCTACTTAGACGAAGCACGTCCGTTACTTGTAAAGGACGCATCTGAAATGCATGTATTTGTCAATAATCATGGAAAAGGTCTTTCCCGGCAAGGAATCTGGAAAAATCTGAAACAGCTAGTAAGAGAGGCTGGGATTTACAAAGAAGTAACGCCGCATACGCTGCGGCACAGCTTCGCCACCCACTTGCTAGAAAACGGAGCAGATTTGCGGACAGTACAGGAATTGTTAGGCCACGCGGATATCTCTACGACACAGATTTATACACATATCACGAAAAAAAGGATGACAGATGTTTATAAGCAGCATTTTCCAAGGGCTTAGTCATAGGAAGGTGAGAAGATGTTAACACATTACCGAAAAGAAAACCGTAAAATTGCTATGGGACTGTTGAGTTTCCATAAGAAGCTGACAGGTAAGTCTTCTTTGTTGAAGGAGATAGATACGTACGAATCTGAAGATGATTATGAACTTTTTTTCTTTACGCCGGAAGGTTCGACCAACATTCAAGGGATCATTGGTGTTTATTGGGCAACGAACGATCAGCTGATCATCCATGACATTTCTTTGAATCCATCTTATCGCGGTGAGAATATGGGCTTTCAAATGTTAGATGAATTACAAGAAAAGTATCCGGATGTCTCCATCCGTGCAACTGAAATCACAGAGCCTTATATTGGAAAGTGGCTAGCAAAGAAAAAGAAGAAAGAGTGAATGAGTTGACGGAGATCAATATTAAATTAGATGTATTCGAGGGACCTCTCGATCTGCTGCTTCATCTGATTCAGCAAATGGAAATCGATATATATGATATACCAATCGCTACGATCACAGAGCAATATATGAATTATATCCATACAATGAAAACACTGGAGCTAGCTGTTGCAGGAGAATACCTAGTGATGGCTGCTACATTGATGGCAATCAAAAGTAAGACGTTGCTCCCTATCCAAGAGTTTGTTACAGATGATGAAGAACTATGGGAAGAAGATCCTCGAGAAGAATTGGTCACTCAGCTTTTAGAATACCGTAAGTATAAGTATGCGGCTGAAAAATTAACAGAAAAAGCAGAGGAACGAAGTCTTTATTACACAAAAGACCCTATGAACATCGATGGATTGGCGGATGTTGAAAAACCGTTGAAGCGAGGACAAGTCAAAAAAATCGATCTGATCCGTGCTATGCAGAAAATTTTAGAACGTAAGAAATTTTCTCAAAAAATGGAAAAAACGATCACGCCCGATGATACAACGATCGAAGAACGAATGATCTTTATCGAAGAGCGTATAAAAAGAAATACGCATGGCTGTACCTTCGACTCTTTTTTTGAGTCGCCTTCCAAAAGTGAAGTTGTCACTACTTTTATGGCTTTGCTAGAGTTGATGAAAAAAGGACAGATTATTGCGCAACAAAAAGAAAATTATGAATCAATTATGCTTTATCCAGCAGTAGGAGATACCGAACATGACGAAATTAAGTGAACTTGAAGCCCTTCTTTTTATTGTTGGCGAGGAAGGAATCAGTAATGAAGAATTAAGCGGACTGTTGAATCTCAGTGAAGCAGAAGTCGCAAATTTAGTGAAAGAATTAAGAGACTCTTACGCTCAAAATCCGCACTCAGCTTTGCATATTTTTGAAACGGAAAGCCATTATGTATTAACGACTAAAAAAGAGCTAGCGCCATTGCTCAAGCGATATGCGCAAGGAACATCGAACACGTTATCTCAAGCCGCTGTCGAGACTTTAGCAATCATTGCCTATAAACAACCGATCACACGAGCTGAAATCGAGCAGATTCGAGGCGTTCAGGTTTCAGGAGCGGTACAGCGTCTGGCTGCTCATAAACTGATTGAAGAAAAAGGCAGAGTAGAAGGACCAGGTCGACCGATATTATATGGAACAACTGGTTACTTCTTGGATTATTTTGGGCTGAAATCATTAGAGGAACTGCCTGATACACAAGAAATGGAAATTTCACTTGAAGAAGATGTGTCACCAGATCTATTCTTTGATGGAATGAATAAAGGAGAACAATTGTAAATGGAGAGATTACAAAAAGTAATTGCCCACGCTGGCATCACTTCTCGTCGAAAAGCAGAAGAATTTATCCTTGCAGGACGTGTAAAAGTAAACGGACAAGTTGTAAGAGAATTAGGGATAAAAGTTGGAAAACATGACACTGTGGAAGTGGATGAAGTGCCAATTTATCAAGAAGAATACGGTTATTATTTATTGTACAAACCTAAAGGAGTCATTTCTGCTGTAGCAGATGACAAAGGAAGAAAAGTCGTTACGGACCTTCTGCCGATGGTAAAAGAACGAATTTACCCCGTAGGTCGACTGGACTACGATACTTCGGGCATCTTACTGCTGACAAATGATGGAGATTTTGCCCAGCGCCTGACACATCCAAAACATGAAGTGGATAAAGTTTATGTCGCAAAAGTAAAAGGGATTGCGACAAAATCGATGCTTGCACCTTTGGCAAAAGGAATAAAGATCGAAGGACGAAAAACGTCTCCAGCTAAATTCCAAATTTTATCAGTGGATCCTAAGACAAATCACAGTATCGTGGAATTGACGATCCACGAAGGACGGAATCATCAAGTGAAAAATATGCTTCAAGCAGTTGGGCTCCCTGTGCAAAAGTTAAAACGTGAAAAATACGGTGATTTGACATTACAAGGTCTACGCCCTGGGGATTATCGTGAATTGAACAAAAAAGAAGTCAGCAACTTATTGAATCATTCAAAATAAACACTTACTTTTTATAAGTGTTAAATGTTGCGTTTTTTGAAGAGATATGTATAATGAACATGTAAACAAAAATTATATAAGGTTCGTCTTCAGGGGCAGGGTGAAATTCCCGACCGGTGGTTATAGTCCACGACCTATTTTGCAAAAAATAGCTGAATCGGTGAAATTCCGATACCGACAGTACAGTCTGGATAAAGAAGATAGGGCTTATTTGACGCACACTTGATCAAATAACTCTAACTCTATTTTCCCTGGAAAATAGAGTTTTTTCATTTGGAGAGAAACGTCAAAAAGTTCGCTGAAGAGGAGTCCTAACAGGAGGATTTCAAATGAAGAACACCCGTGTACAGAAAATGGTTGCAGTAGCGATGTTTGCTGCGATCGCATTAGTTTTACAGTATTTTGCTTTTCCGATCATGCCGGCTTTTAGTTTTTTGAAGATTGATTTTAGTGATATCCCGGTATTGATCAGTATGTTCTTATTCGGTCCAGCGGCCGGAGTAGCAACAGCGTTCTTGCGTTCAGTATTACATCTGCTGACTACAGGTTTTTCTCCAGATAACCTAGTGGGAGACACAGCTAGTTTCTTATCAACAACGATCTTTACCTTTCCGATTTATTACTTCTTTAGTGTAAAGAAACAGCATAAAGGAAGAAATAAATTTTTAGGTGTGATTACAGGAACGATTGCTCTGACTATTTTCATGAGTATCGCGAATTATTTCGTTATTACGCCTCTTTACTTAATGTTTTTAGGACTGAACGCGACACAGATGTTGGGGATGTCTTTAGCAAATTATGTATTGATTGGGATTGTTCCTTTCAACTTGATCAAAGGATTCATCGTGAGTGCTGTCTTTTTAGTGCTACATGCGCAACTTCTTCCATGGTTAAGTCGAAAACAACATCAGTTGGAACAACGTCATACAGCAGTTAAATAAATGTCAAAAAGATCAAGAAATTTCTTGATCTTTTTTTTTGGAAAAAAATACAATACATGCAATATTGTAAACGTTTTATTTGTTTGTTTTGAGTATTTTTTTTATTTATGCATAAAAATCAATCGGATTTTTTAGAATGTGAAATTCTTCTCCTTTCAAAAGATGGAAATGTTTGTTTATATAAAAAAGGAAACGCTACAATGAAAATGAAGAAAGCTTTAAAAACCTGAAAAAAGGGGGAGAAAATAGGAAAAAACGAACTTTTTGAACAAAAGTTTTATAAAATGCGTGTTATTATTTTTGTTCTGATACTCTTTTTGATAAAATAACATTAGAGCCAAAAATGATGTCTCTAACGGAAAAGAAAGGAAGAAGAAGATGGAACAAACAAAGAAGAAAAAATTTCAAATGCCTTCAGCGTATACGGTCTTATTCATTATTATTGCAGTAATCGCTGTACTTACTTGGTTTATACCAGCTGGACACTATAGTGTAGACGATGCAGGCAACATTGTCGCTGGATCATATGAACGAGTACAACAAAATCCTCAAGGGCTGTGGGATATTTTCATGGCGCCAATCAATGGGATGCTAGGTGTACCAGCGGGGGAGCTAACTAAAGAAACACCTGCTGCAATCCCAATCTCTTTCTTCATTTTAGTTGTTGGTGGATTTTTAGGTATTATCAACAAAACAGGTGCACTAGATGCCGGAATCGCTTCAGTTGTGAAGAAATTCAAAGGAAAAGAAAAAATGCTTATTCCAGTATTGATGCTGTTATTTGCATTAGGCGGATCTACTTACGGAATGGCAGAAGAAACGATTCCGTTCTATGCTTTACTGATCCCAGTTATGATGGCAGTAGGCTTTGATACAGTGGTAGCAGTAGCCATCGTATTAGTAGGGTCTCAAGTAGGCTGTTTAGCTTCAACGGTCAATCCTTTCGCAACAGGCGTAGCTTCACAAGCTGTTGGGATTTCGATGGGTGAAGGTATTGGTCTTCGATTCTTGATGTTCGTTATTTTGTTAGCTATTTCTATTGTATATGTGTATCGCTATGCATCAAAAATCGAAAAAGATCCAACAAAATCATTAGTATACAATCAACGTAAAGAAGATATGAAACATTTCGATATCGAAGCAATCGGTCGCCAAGAAGTAATCACGAAAAAACAAAAACATGTAAATGTATTGTTCTTCATTACTTTTGGTATCATGATCATCAGTTTGATTCCTTGGACAACCTTGAATGCGAATTTCACAATTTTTGAATCATTGACAAACTGGTTAACAAATCTTCCGGTACTAGGAACTGTTTTAGGTAAAAGCATGCTTCCACTAGGTGACTGGTACTTCCCAGAAATTACTATGTTGTTCTTAGTCATGTCAATCGTCGTAGCAATCACGTATGGTATGAAAGAATCTGAATTCGTCTCTGAATTTTTAGCTGGTGCTTCTGACTTGATTGGTGTAGCTATCGTAGTAGCTGTTGCTCGTGGTATCCAAGTGGTTATGAACAACGGGCTGATTACAGACACTATCTTACACTGGGGCGAACAAGGATTAAGTTCATTATCTTCAAGCGTATTCATCATCATTACATTTATTTTCTATATTCCTATGTCATTCTTGATTCCTTCAACTTCTGGCTTAGCTGCTGCAACAATGGGAATCATGGGACCTATGGGTGAATTTGCCGGTGTAGGGAAGGATTTAGTTATCACTGCTTATCAATCTGCGTCTGGCTTAGTAAACTTGATTACGCCAACATCTGCTATCGTAATGGGTGCTGTAGCGATTGCTCGTTTCGATGTTTCAGTATGGTGGAAATTTACTGGTAAATTAATTGCGATATTATTTGTAGCCATCTGTGTGATCCTAGGTGTAGCAGCAATGTTCTAAACCTAGACAAATACAGGTACAAGGTCTATCATAAGAGTGAAGAAACCGATATACGGCTATCAATAAGCACGTGGATAAGTCGATTGCTCCATTCAGTGAGTGTTTTTTCTTTCATCATTAAGAACATTCTGCTTGCTGATGGAGCAGGCTTAAAACGTCATTATTAGAGAAGAAGAGGTTGTGTCGGAGGCATTTGACATAGCCCTTTTTAACATATTAGGAGGTTAAAATCATGAAACAATTTGTGACAGAACAACATCATGAACAAGCATTAGAATCATTGAGCGAATTGATCCGAATCCCTTCCGTACTAGATGAAGCAGATTCAGGGCAAGGACACCCCTTCGGTAAAAAAGTGATTGAAGCTTTGGACAAAGTATTGGAAATCAGTGAAAAGCTAGGATTTAGAACATTTAAAGATCCAGAAGGCTATTACGGTTATTCAGAGATTGGCTCAGGAGATGAATTATTCGGTATCTTGTGTCATATGGACGTTGTTCCGGCAGGCGACGAAAACAATTGGGAAACGAAACCATTCGATCCAACCGTAAAAGACGGCTGGTTAGTTGGTCGCGGCTCTCAAGATGACAAAGGTCCTTCCATTGCAGCAATGTATGCTGTAAAAGCTTTGATGGACGCTGGTGTGGAATTCAAAACACGTATTCGTTTTATCTTTGGTACAGATGAAGAAAATTTGTGGCGTTGTTTAGAAAAATATAACGAGAAAGAAGAAGGCATTACGCAAGGATTTGCGCCAGACGCTGAATTCCCTTTAATTTATGCGGAAAAAGGCTTACTACAAGCTTACTTGACAGGCCCTGGAACGAACGATTTTTCTGTAAAAGCTGGCGGAGCGCTGAATGTTGTTCCTGATGCAGCTCCTTATTCTGGTGAAAAGATTTCTGAAGTAAAAGAAGCATTGAAAAAACACGGATTCGATTTCGAAGAACAAGGCGAAGGAATCGTCGTTCTTGGTAAAAGTATCCACGCGAAAGATGCCGCACAAGGAGTGAATGCTATTTCTCGTTTGGCAATCGCTCTTTCAGAAGTATTCGATTTTGGCCCAATCAATTTCTTAGGAAAATTAGTTCAAGAAAATGCAACTGGTGAAGCAGTCGTGGGCAAGACAGAAGATGAACAATCTGGTGAGTTAACGATGAACTTTGCAAGTTTGGAAATCACACCAGAACAAACAAAAATCGGTGTAGATATGAGAATTCCTGTGACATTCAAAAAAGAGGATTTAGTAGCTAAATTAACTAAAACAGTAGAAAAATATGAGTTATCTTATGAAGAGTTTGACTTCCTAGATTCATTATACGTGCCATTGGACAGTGAATTAGTGAAAAACCTATTGGGAACATATCGCGAGATTACTGGAGACATGACTGAACCATTTGTATCAGGTGGCGCTACGTTTGCCCGTACAATGAACCAGTGTGTGGCATTCGGTGCGATGTTCCCTGATACTCCTGACTTCATGCATCAGGCAAATGAACGATGGGAATTAAGCAGTATGTATAAAGCAATGGAAATTTATGCAGAAGCAGTGTATCGTTTGTGCGCTAAATAAAAAATAATCATATAAAAAAGACGGATATTCGAATGGATATTCCGTCTTTTTTATTTGGTGCTGGAAAGTTTGCATTTTTCTCTTATTTTTTTTAAGGTATAATCATACTTGATTGAGAAGAAGGTATAAACTCAGATAGAAAAGGTGGGAGAAATTGAAAATATTTAGACGAATACTAATTGGCTTAGTCATTATTTTAGGATTACTTGGCGGAGGCGGTTATTACTATATACAGCAAAATACGTACGAACCATCGTCAGAAGCACAAAAGGTGGTAAAAGAAGGAAGAAACAAAGAAGATTACTTGTTTTTTGAAGGAGAGAAAAAGAATCAGGCAAAGTCTCCATTACTTATTTTTTATCCTGGTGCTCTCGTAGACCCAGAAAGTTATAGTATTTGGGCGCAAGATTTAGCAAAAAACGGCTACTCAGTTGCTATTGTCAAAATGCCTCTTGATCTAGCAGTGATAGGTGGAAACAAAGCGGATAAAATCAAAGAAGATTTTCCAGATTCCGATTATGTGATCGGTGGTCACTCTTTAGGCGGTGTCATGGCAAGTCGATATGCGAATAAGAATCATTCAGACAGTCATTTAAAAGGGGTATTCTTCATGGCAAGCTATCCCGATAAAAAAGGAACATTGAAAGAATCAGCTGTCCCAATTTTATCAATTACAGCAACTAAAGATAAAGTATTGAATCAGAAAGCTTATGAAGAAGCCAAGCAGTACTTACCTGAAAGAACAGAGTATGTATCAATCAACGGCGGGAACCATGGAGGCTTTGGTAGCTATGGTGAGCAAAAAGGAGATGGAGAGGCAGAAATTTCTAACGCAGATCAGCAAACTGTGATTGTCAATACATTGGAAAACTGGCTGAAAAAGTTGAAATAACCGAAATGGGTCCTATAGGGTCTATGAAAAAACAAGTCAAATAAATAGATAGAAAATATAACTTTCAAAATAAGTCGGGATTTCACGGAACGGGAGAAACAGATCCCGGCTTATTTTCAAGTTTAGAAAATCTAGTGTTCATTTTTAAAGCTTAGTTTGACTTAAATTTTGTTTTCTAATAAAATCGCCCGAACTGGACATTTTTGATACGCTTTTCTTACATACGCTTCTTCTTCCGGCATGACGAACTGTTGATGAGCCTCTGGTTCTTGGGCAAATAAAACGATTCCTTCTTCATCATAATCGAAAATATCCGGCGCTTCGATTTGGCAAAGGCCGCATGCAATACAGCGTTCAGGTACAAGTTTACATAGTAGTGACATTTCTAACCATCCTAACTTAAGGAGAATAATATGATTGTTTTTATTTTATCGCTATTTTCATCAAGAAACAAGCTGCGAGTCAGCTCTCTTTACCAGCTCCTTGTGGGAAAACGAACGACTTCAGTACTTATTTTCGGATTTACTCACGAACTTTTATTTGCTCATAACAGTTTTCCAGAATTGAAACAGGACAAATTTTATCAGATTATGCAAAAACTTGCACAGCAAGGCTGGATCGAAATAAATGAAAATGAAGCAAAATTAACGTCTGCAGGAGCAGATAGGTTGTCTGAACTTCGCACAGAATATACTGGTTTGCGTTTTGACCGATATGGACGAACCGGGGAAACTAGTTGGCGGCTCATCAAATTTGCTGTTCAAGTGATTTCTAATCTGGCATCTGGGAACCAAGATTATCTTCCAGCAGAGACAAGTCCTTTTTATACTTTCCAACTGAAAAAATGGCTTAGTGGAAGCAGATTGCCACGTGGAATTTTGATTGATAGCGCGTATGAAAGTTTAGCGCAGCTGTTTTCGGAGATACCAGAAGGAGCAGCCGATTTTTTAGCTAACCAATTCTCTGGAAATGATCGAACAGGACTTCTGCCGTATCAGCTAGCAAAAACCAATGATGAGTCAGCTGTTTATTTACAACAAAGCAGATGTATCCATCTTTTGCTCGCGCAAATAGAAGAACGGCCAGATTCGCTATGGTATGTGTTGATTGATCCGTTATTACAGCAAAATTTCAATCAAAGCATGATGATCACCAAGCAGATGTTTATGAATGGTCAGACAATTGACCAGATCATGGCAATACGTCATTTAAAAAAAGGGACGGTAACAGATCATCTTATTGAGTGGGCCTTGTTTTTTGATGATTTTCCATACGAGCGGATTCTCTCTCAAGAAACGGTCGAACGATTGGAACCAAATAAGGATTCCGTGCGAGAGTGGCGCTTCAGCGAATGGAATGTAGATGGACAATTAGATTATGGAGAATTTCGTTTGTATCAAATCTATCTATTGAGAAAGGAAGCGATACAGAATGTTAATAAATGAATTAAAAAAATATTTTGGATTCGATTCATTTCGACCCGGCCAAGAAGAAATTATTCAGGCGTTGCTTGATGGAGAAGATACTCTCGCTATTTTGCCTACAGGAACGGGGAAAAGCCTGTGCTATCAATTAACAGGGTATTTAACGGATGGGATGGTTCTCATCGTGTCACCGCTACTTTCTCTCATGGAAGATCAAGTGACACAACTGCAAAAACAAGGGGAAAAACGAGTAGCTACTTTCAATAGCTTGCTTTCGCGAGCTGAAAGAGGATACGTTCTCCGTCATCTGTCGCAATATAAATTTTTATTTTTGAGTCCGGAAATGTTGACTAACCCTTCTCTTTTAGAGCAGCTGAAAAAACAGGATATAGCGCTATATGTAGTGGATGAGGCACATTGTGTATCACAATGGGGAGTTGATTTTCGGCCAGAATATCAACAGTTAGGAAAAATCCGCGAGCATTTAGGAAACCCGGTCACATTGGCTCTAACCGCGACAGCGACAGATTTAGTAGCGAAAGATATACGTCAGGTGCTATTTGATCGACAGCCAAAAGAGGTTAGACAATCAGTCAATCGACAAAACATCTCGCTTTTTGTTCGAAAAACGCAGCAAAAAGAACAAGAACTTGAACAATTCATGGAAAGTGCACAGGGTGCGGCAATTATTTATTGTGCAACAAAAAAAGAAGTCGAACGTTTGTATCATTTATTCAGGGAGCGCTTTTCAGTTGGATATTATCACGGTGGCCTTGATGCAGCTCAAAGAAGACAGCTTCAGCAACAGTTTGTAAAAAATCAGCTGCAGTTTCTCATTGCTACGAACGCATTTGGTATGGGAATCGATAAATCTGATATTCGTTATGTGATCCATTACGATTTGCCAGACAGTTTGGAAAACTATGTACAAGAAATTGGTCGAGCAGGCAGAGATCAGGAAGAAAGTGCAGCAATCCTTTTATATCAAAGTGGAGATGAACGTATTCATTATTTCTTTAATCAACTTTCTAGAGAACAGCGACAAAGTTTTGAGCTTTATTTGGAATATGCAGCAGAGCAAGCGCCATTTGATGAGCTGCAAAAAAAATGGATGGAGTTAATCCAGCAGTCTGAAAAACCAGAAAATTGGGTGGAACGGCTCAAACGTCAGGAAAAAGAAAAAGAATTCCGCCTGCAGCAGATGCTTCGTTATATCCATGAAGAAGACTGCCGCAGAAAATTCATCTTGGCTTATTTTGGGGAAGAACTTTCCGAAAAGCCGCAGAATTGTTGTGATATTGATGGCGCAAAAGTAGAACTTCTACCAAAGAAAAGGGCTTTTTCTAAGACTGAACCGCTTCATTGGGAATCGATTTTACTAAATTTATTTAAAAAAAACATGGAACATTGATTTTTTAGGACAAGACACTTTTTCCTATGGTATAATACACACGATAGAGTTTAGGAGGTAAAACAGTGAGCAGAAAAGATAGACATCAATCTACAGAAAATAACGAAACACAAGAACCATGGGAACAACCAATCTATGATACAGATGATGAGGTTTCATCAAGAAGTTCTCAGAGACAACAAAAGAAAGGAAATACATTATTTCTTTCGCTATTTTTGATTTTACTAGTCTTATGTATCGCTATTCCAGCAGGTGCTTATTTCTGGATCAGAAACGGATCAAGCAACAATGCAACAGCAGCATCTTCTTCTGAAACTTCGACATCAGTAGTAGAAAGTTCCACAAGTACAACAAAAGAGGAGTCAACTGAGACTTCAACAGTAGAATCTAGTACAATGGCGGAAGAATCTACTGTTTCTCAAGATACAGGGGTAACGTCAGAAAGCAGTATTGCAGCAGAGACAACACCTTCTTCCTCAAGTGACACAACTTATCAAGCAGGGGATTCAAGCAGCAATGCAGCAGAAACAACACCTTCTTCCTCAGCTGTAGCCGGTACGACAACGACTGTTCAAGCAGGCGAAGGTCCAAAACAAGTGGCTGAGCGTGCAGGAATCACCACTGACCAATTGTTTGAATTGAATGGCTTAGATCCAAACAACTTTATGCTTTACCCTGGTCAAGAATTAAGAATTAAATAATAATAGCCGCGCTTTGCGGCTTTTTTTTTGAGAAAAAGGAGTTATATCATGACACAAATCAGTATTGCGATCGACGGACCTGCTTCATCAGGAAAAAGCACCGTTGCCAAAATCTTAGCAAAAGAATTGAATTATATTTATACGGATACCGGTGCCATGTATCGCGCAGTGACTTATCTAGCTATTACAAACAATGTATCTTTTTCAGATGAGGAAGGACTAGTTTCACTGATCAAAAAGTATCCTATCTCTTTTTCACAACAAGAAGATGGGCAGCATGTATTCACAGCATCAAAAGACGTCACACTAGAAATCCGTCAGCCTGATGTCACAAAAGCTGTTTCTGAAGTCTCTGCTCATGGGAAAGTCAGAGAAGAACTAGTTGCTATCCAACGGAAAATAGGCGAACGCGGTGGCGTTGTGATGGACGGAAGAGACATCGGGACAGCTGTATTGCCGAATGCAGAAGTGAAAATCTTTTTAGTAGCAAGCGTAAGTGAGCGTGCAGAAAGACGATTCAAAGAGAACCAAGAAAAAGGGATCCCAACTGATCTTGAAACATTAACAAAAGAGATACAGGCAAGAGACCATTATGATTCAACAAGGGAAGTTTCTCCGCTGCAGCAAGCAGAGGACGCTGTTCGTATCGATACTACCGGCAAATCCATTTCAGAAGTCGTTGCAGCGATAAAAGCCGTCGTTTTGGAAAAGGGATATCTTCTTTTTTAAATGAAGAAAAAAACTGAAAAACAATTGTTTTTTCAAGGAAAACGAACGAAATCGCTTTATTTTTTTTGAATAATCAATTAAACTAAAAACAGTACCGTACTTACGGCAGAATGTTGGTTAGGAGGACAAGTGTTATGACAGAATTTGATCAAAATCAAGAGAACAACCAGTCAATGGAAGACGCAATGAAAAGCGTCCAAGAAGTAAAAGTTGGCGATGTTGTTAAGGGCGAAGTTTTGGTTATCGAAGACAAACAAGTAATTGTCGGAATCGAAGGGGCCGGAGTTGAAGGCGTCGTTCCGGCAAAAGAATTATCAACTTTACCAGTAGAAGATATCAACGAAGTAGTGAAAGTCGGCGATGTATTAGACTTAGTCGTTATCAGTACGATCGGCAAAGATAAAGAAAACGGCAGCTATCTTCTTTCAAAACGCCGTTTAGATGCTAAAAAAGTTTGGGAAGACATCGAAAGAGATTTCCAAGACGGCAAGGTAATTGAAGCACCTGTTACAAATGTTGTCAAAGGCGGTTTAGTCGTTGACGTCGGTGTGCGTGGCTTTGTCCCTGCATCAATGGTGGAAGATCATTTTGTTGCGGACTTTTCAGATTATAAAGGCAAAACATTGAGCTTTAAAATCATTGAAATCGAACCATCAGAAAATCGTTTGATCTTATCGCACAAAGCGGTAGTTGAAAATGAAAGAGAAGAAAAGAAAAAAGAAATCCTTTCAACGATTCATGAGGGAGATGTTCTCAGCGGACGTGTCGCACGTCTTACTGATTTCGGGGCATTTGTCGATCTAGGCGGAATTGACGGTCTAGTCCATGTCTCAGAGATTTCTCATAGTCATGTAGCAAAACCAAGTGATGTGTTAGCTGTTAATGACGAAGTAAACGTCAAAGTGTTGTCTATCAACCCTGAACAAGAACGTGTTTCCTTGTCAATCAAAGATA
This sequence comes from Enterococcus sp. NBRC 3427, assembly GCF_007996925.1. NCBI lineage: Bacteria > Bacillati > Bacillota > Bacilli > Lactobacillales > Enterococcaceae > Enterococcus > Enterococcus sp. NBRC 3427. The sequence goes on from NZ_BJLL01000002.1 coordinate 45,086, forward strand.
CACAGCCTGGACCTTGGTCAGAAATCGATACAAAAGCCCCAGTTGGAGCAGTATTGGACGGAACTGTTAAACGTCTAACAAGTTTCGGTGCCTTTGTTGAAGTATTCCCTGGAGTAGAAGGGCTAGTCCACATCTCTCAAATCTCACATAAACATATCGCCACACCTCACGAAGTACTTCATGAAGGTGACGAAGTGAAAGTGAAAGTATTGGAGATCCATCCAGAAGAACATCGTATTGCATTGAGCATCAAAGCTTTAGAAGAAAAACCAGCTTCAGAAGAAGAACCAAAAAATGTGGAGTCTTATGAATTACCAGAAGAAAATACTGGATTCACTATGGGAGACATTTTAGGGGATGCGTTGAAAGAAGAAGTAGAAGAAAAAGCAACCGATGATTCTGAAAAATAATTGATTTTGTATCTGTGACTGAGATGAAAGCAGCTGCTTTTGTCTCAGTTTTTCTTTTGAAAAGCGGTGAGTATTTCACAAAGGAATAAAAATACTTCGTTTAATTGACAATCTATGCTTGAAAGTTGGCATTGCATTCGTTAAACTAAGTGAGATTGGAAACTTGTGAGGAGGAAATAATATGGCAAATCCAACAATTGCAATCGTTGGCCGCCCGAACGTCGGTAAGTCTACGATTTTTAACCGCATCGCTGGTGAGCGTATCTCGATTGTCGAAGATACTCCTGGAGTAACTCGTGATCGTATTTATGCAAAAGGCGAATGGTTAGGTCGAGAATTTAGCGTGATCGACACAGGCGGAATTGATCTTGGTGATGAACCTTTTATGGATCAGATCAAACATCAAGCAGAAATCGCGATTGAAGAAGCAGATGTGATCATCTGTGTAGTCAGCGGACGCGAAGGCGTGACAGACGCAGATGAGATGGTTGCGAAAATTTTATACAGAAGTAATAAACCAGTGATTTTAGCAGTCAATAAAGTAGATAATCCAGAAATGAGAAATGATATCTATGAATTTTATTCTTTAGGACTAGGCGATCCTTATCCTGTTTCAGGAAGCCACGGACTAGGAATTGGCGATATTTTAGATGAAGCAGTGAAGTATTTCTCTGAAGAGACTGAAGAAGAGGATGACGACACGATCAAGTTTAGTTTGATTGGTCGCCCAAATGTTGGTAAATCTTCTTTGATCAACGCGATTTTAGGAGAAGAACGGGTGATTGTTTCAGATATTGAAGGAACGACACGGGATGCAATCGATACTCACTTTGTTTCTGAAAGTGGACAGAAATTCTTGATGATCGATACAGCCGGCATGCGTAAACGCGGAAAAGTATATGAAAATACTGAGAAATACAGCGTGATGCGTGCGATGCGTGCGATCGACCGTTCTGACATCGTTTTGATGGTACTGAACGCGGAAGAAGGGATTCGAGAACAAGACAAGCGAGTAGCGGGTTACGCTCATGAAGCTGGTCGTGGTGTCATTATCGTTGTGAATAAATGGGACCTTGTGAAGAAAGAAACCAATACGATGCGTGATTTCGAACAAGAGATCCGTGATGAATTCCGATATTTAGATTACGCACCGATCGTCTTTGTTTCTGCAGTGACTAAACAACGGTTGGAACGTCTTCCTGAAATGATCGAACAAGTAAGTATGAACCAGAATCTTCGTATCTCTTCTGCTGTTTTGAATGATATCATTATGGATGCTGTAGCCATCAATCCAACACCGACAGATAAAGGAAAACGGCTGAAGATCTTTTATGCTACACAAGTCGCTGTCAAACCGCCTACATTTGTTGTTTTTGTCAATGAAGAGGAATTGATGCACTTTTCTTATGAGCGTTTCTTAGAAAATCAAATCAGAAAAGCATTTACTTTTGAAGGGACATCCATTCGAATCATCCCTCGTAGAAGAAAATAGGCATTTTACCATATCAACGTTTTTTTTTCAAAAGAAAAAGACAGTTTTGTTTGTTACGTTTCTATGACTAAAAAAAGCATATGAAAATTGGTAAAAACCTTGCTATTAAGCGGTTCATATGATATCGTGATAACAGAATATTGAAGTTAATCAATATTTCTTTTTAAACTTCTGGACCACTCAGAAAGTTTTAACTAAATGATATTTCTATCATATCTCTTGTGGAGGAGGTGAATCTATCCATGGCAAACAAAGCAGAATTAATCGAAAAAGTTGCTTCAGCTACTGATTTAACTAAAAAAGATGCAACTGCAGCAGTAGATGCTGTATTTTCAACTATTCAAGATGCTTTAGCTAACGGCGAAAAAGTTCAATTAATCGGTTTTGGTAACTTTGAAGTTCGCGAACGCGCAGCTCGCAAAGGTCGCAACCCACAAACTGGTGAAGAAATCGAAATTCCAGCTAGCAAAGTACCTGCATTCAAACCAGGTAAAGCATTAAAAGACGCTGTTAAATAAGACAGTAAAAAAGCGCTTGTGGCTCTAGGGCTACAAGTGCTTTTCTTTTTATTTCCTAGCAGAAAAAGTCAATTAAGAGACAAAAATTTCGAATCCGCATGTCATACATAAAAAACGCATGTATTTTATTTAATTTTTATTTATTTCCAAGTTAAGAGGTGGACTTTGCCCTTATCTTTTCTAGATTTTGCTTACTAATGGTAAAATAAAAATAAGAAGAGGAGGGATGCGCATGGAACTTGATTATCAAGTAGAAGAAGCATTGACAAAAGTGTTCTACGGAGAAACGCTTGTCAGTCAACTAAGAGCACTTTCGATCGATCAACCCATCTTGTTTTTAACAAATCAGCGTTATTATGATTTGTTTGCAGATAAGATCAACCCATTATTTGCAAATCAGGCAAATAATGACTGGTACATTTGTGCCAATACTCAATGCAATCATTTAACAGAATTGAAGAACTTGCTTGATTTCACCAAACGCTATCCCGAAAATCAATCCATGTTTGTTATCGGATTTGGAAATGAAGGGATCATGGATCTGGCAGGTTTTTTTCAAAAACATACAATCCTTGATTCATCACTTTGGCTGATTCCTGTGTCCATCCGTTCCCTGAGCCGAGCATTAACTCCACAGCGAACGATTTTGCAGCTACCGAATCGTGTAGTGCTGCAAACCATCAACATGCCAGAACGCATCGTTTATGATCAAACGATCAGCGAGCGGCAAGTGGACGGAAAACAGATTGACTTTTTGACTTTTATCTGTTGCGGAATGATTTGTGATCACCGTTTTTTACAAAACTTGTATAAAAACTATCCAAATAAAAAGCAATTAACGACCCGGCCATTTGCCGGGATGATCGAAGAAATGATTTATTTTTATCAATTAGAGGCAGAAAATCTGTCAAATTATGGTAAACTGTTTGAACAAGCTTTTTATCTGACTGAAAATGGGCACTTGCTTTCTGCTAGTATGAAAAAATTTTTAGGGATGATGTTTCATTTCGTGTGGAATCTCCAAGCCTATCCTTTTGATTTCCAACTAAAAAATTTTTTTGTATGGCTAGACTTGCTTGGCTATCCTATCCAATGGTTGGAACAGATTTCAAAGATGGAGTATTTGGAAAAAGTCCTTTTCTTGGCAGAAAAAAGCAAAAAAATACTTGTTTTAGAAAAAATAGGTATAATAGACGGATACCAACGACCAAACGAAAAAGAATTGTTGAGAACAATGACGGTATTTCAACAAATCGTCAGCGAGATAAGAGGGAATTGAAATGAATACAAATAGCGAAAAAATGTTGCAAGCTTTATCAGATGAAGATCTGGCACAAGCACAACTCTTTTTAGAAAAAGCATTAAAAGAAGATCCAGCAGATATATTAGCTGAACTAGGGGAAGAATTGCTAGCTATTGGCTTTTTGATCGAGGCAAAACAGATTTTTGAACAATTGATCAACCAATATCCAGAAAATGACGGACTAAACATCCCGCTAGCAGAAATTGCAATCGAAGACAATGAGATCGACCTAGCTTTTGAATACTTGGAAAAAGTGGATAAGGAAAGTGATTACTATCCGCAAAGCTTATTGGCGATAGCTGATTTGTACCAAGTCATCGGGATTCCTGAAGTGAGTGAAGCAAAATTGAAAGAAGCGGCAGGGTTGCTACCGGATGAACCATTGATCCAGTTTGCACTAGCTGAATTGTATTTTTCAGTCGATCGTTTCAAAGAGGCAGCAGTGATTTATGAAACATTGTTGGCAAGTGGGATAAACGAGATGTCAGGAATCTCGATGCAAGAACGTTTAGGGCAATCCTTAAGCATGCAAGGTGAATTTGAAGCAGCTATCGCACCTTTAGAAGAAGCATTGAAAGAAGAAAAGACAGATGATCGACTGTTCCAGCTAGCTTTTACGAATCTCCAATTAAAAGAAAATCAGCAAGCAATCAACTATCTGGAAGAGCTTCGAGAAGTTAATCCACATTATCAATCATTATATTTATATCTAGGACAAGCTCTTCAAGAAGAAGAAATGGTTGAAGAAGCGCAAACAGTGTTAGAAGAAGGAATCAAAGAAAATCCTTACCAAGTTGAACTTTATCATCTAGCCTCTGAAAATGCTTTTCGTCTGCACGACAAACAGCGAGCAGAGGAACTCTTGCTGAAAGCTTTAGAAGTAGGAGACAAACAAGATGAAACATTACTTACTTTAAGCAATCTTTACTTGGATGATGAAAGATATGAAGATGTGATACAAGTGATCAATCAGATGGAAGAAACTGCTAATCCGTATGCGGAATGGAATCTAGCGCATGCTTATAATGAATTAGAAGACTTCACCGTTGCAGCTGTACACTATGAACAAGCTTATCATGAACTATCTCATGAACCAGATTTCTTGAAAGAATATGCCTTTTTCTTAAGAGAAGAAGGACAGCTAAAAAGAGCACAAGAATTATTGATTTATTATTTAAAACTTGAACCAGGAGATATGGAGGCACTGTCATTATTAGATGATCTAACAGAGAGGTGAGAAAAATGCTAATTGATGTACGGGAAAAGAAGAATTTTTTAACGTGGATGGTCAATCATGTATCTTTTAGCCGAAGAGAAGTTTTTTGGATCTTGAATTATCTTGCCAATCATGAAGCAATTTTAAGTAATGTCCACTTTGTAGAAGGGGCAAATTTTGCGGATCGAGGTCTGCAAATCAGTGATCTATCTGTTGAAGGGGAACCAATGAAATTGTTTTTGCAGGGAAAAGAATTTACGGATACAGATCAGATTTTCCATGAGATCCGATTGAATTGGAAGAAACCTTTATATGTGGAATGTCTATTTGAGAATGCTTGGCAGACAAGAGAATATCTATCGATCTTAGAAGATAATCCATTTTCTTCTTGGGATGCTTCTGTCAGTGAAGAAGATACTGAATTGATCGAGCGATATTTTCAAGAAAAAGAAGAAGCAGCAAAACTAAATATGCTTTATGCTCAAATCGATCAAGCGCTAGAAGATGGAGACAGGGATGCATTTTTGAAATTGTCTGATGAAGTCAACCGAAAAATCCTTTTGCAGACGCAAAAGAAAAATAATCGAGTAAGTGAACATAATAATTAGCTAAAAATGAATCATACCAAAAAAGACAAGGGATAGCTGGATTTGGAATCTTTCCTCACAGCTACCCCTTGTCTTTTTTATCGTTTTTTCAGTAATCTTGTTTGTGGCTTCAAATAGGTAAACCCTTGCCCTTCAACTTCATGCACATTAATAATCGACAGAAAAGCTTTTTCGTCAATCTCGTGGACGATTCTCTTGGCTTCCGTTAATTCACTAGAACTAACGACCATGTAGATGATCTTTTTTGAATTTCCAGAGAATGCACCTTCGCCAGAGAGGAAAGTGACGCCTCTTTGCAGACCGGTCATCAGCAGCGGTGCAATCTCTTCACTTTTGTTGGAGACGACAAGCAGACCTTTTGCAGAATACCCACCATCCAAGATTGAATCAATTACGCGACTGAAAACATAGGAAACGATCAACGTATACATCATGCGTTTCAAGTCGATATAGGTTAAGGAAGCAAGCAAGACGATGATATCGAATGCCAATAGGGAACGCCCCATGGAGATGCCGTAATTTTGTTCTAAAATCCGAGCGATAATATCGCTTCCGCCTGTTGTTCCACCCATCCGATAGACGATCCCGCTTCCTACCCCTGCAACCAAACCCGCAAGTAGAGAAACGATCAGTAGATCATGCTGTAAATTGATTTCTAGCGGAACCCGTTGCCAGATCCATAAAAAGAATGACAAAGAGAGTGTACCTAGAACAGTATAGGCTAAAGAACGTTTTCCCAGAATCTTTCCCCCTAGTAAAATCAACGGGATATTGATTAATAAAGTCGTATAAGCTGGATCAATTCCGAATAAAGCTCTCAAGATCAAGGTGATTCCTGAGACGCCCCCTTCTGCTAAGTGATTAGCGATGTTCAAATAAACAAGTCCAAATGCGTAAATACTCGTTCCTATAATAATAAAAAGTACTTCTTTTACTGTTTTCCGTGTGGCCATATGAATCCCAGCTTTCAATTATGTATTTTCCCAGAATCTCCATTTAGAAATTCCTTCCTAAATGTAGCATGGAAATTCGATTTTCTCAATTGCTCTTATCTAGGATTTGCGTTAAAGTTTTGGTAAGATAGTTTTGGAGGGGAAAAGATGGATGAAAAACGTTCTTTATACAGTATGCAGCAGGAAGTAGATGAGTATATCCAACAATTCAAGGTCGGGTATTTCTCTCCATTAGCTCAGCTGGCTCGATTAACGGAAGAAGTAGGTGAATTGGCCAGAGAAGTCAACCACACTTATGGAGAAAAAAGCAAAAAAGCTTCGGAACCAGATAACTCGGTAGCAGAAGAACTTGGAGATGTTTTATTCGTTACGATGATCATGGCTAATTCATTGAATATCGACTTAACTGATGTTTTTGAAAAAAATATGGAAAAATTCAATCACAGAGACCATAACCGCTTTGAACGGAAGGACAAGTAAAAAAGATGAAGTGGTTTGTGCTTTGAAGCCGCTAAAACGGACGTATCAATCAGGCATCATGCAACTGAGTACTTATCTCAGTACAAGAAACACACAGGAAAGGTTGGAAAAATGAAATTAAAACAATTACCTCTGGAATACCAAAAGGCAATTCCAGTTCTGAAAAAATTAGAAAATGCAGGATATGAAGCTTATTTTGTAGGTGGAAGTGTTCGTGATATCTTGCTGAACCAGCCGATCCATGATGTGGATATCGCAACAAGCGCATTTCCAGAAGAAATCAAACAGCTTTTTCCAAAAACGATAGATATCGGGATCGAACACGGGACTGTATTGGTATTAGAAAACAATGAACAATATGAAATCACCACATTTCGGACGGAGTCAACTTATCAGGACTACCGTAGACCAGATTATGTAGAATTCGTTCGTTCGTTGGAAGAAGACTTAAAACGAAGAGATTTTACAATCAATGCCTTTGCTTTGAAAGAAGACGGCGAAATCATCGATTTGTTCGATGGTCTGCAAGATTTAGAAGAACAAATCTTGCGAGCTGTAGGCAATCCTCATGAGCGGTTCCATGAAGATGCCTTGCGAATGATGCGCGGGTTGCGTTTTGTCAGTCAATTAGGATTCAAATTAGAGGAAGAAACCTTCTACGCCATCAAAGAAAACCACGAGCTATTAGGCAAAATATCTGTAGAACGCATAAATGTGGAATTCATCAAGATGCTTTTGGGAAATGAACGGTCTGCAGGAATCCATGCATTCATTGAAACAGAATGTTATATTTGCTGCCCTGGTTTGAGAGAAGAAGGTGAAGCACTTTTACGTTTTGCTGAATTACCTTCCGTTCCATTGAAAGAAGAGAGTCAAGCATGGACATTATTAATCAGTCAACTGGATCTAAAAGAAAATGAAATCCGCTCCTTTTTGAAATCGTGGAAGTGTTCCAATCAAATGATCAAGGATGTCCAAGCACTTGTTCAAGGACTGCGTCAACGAAAAACTGGAGTTTTAGAACCGTTCGAATTATACTTCTTAGGCAAAGACCATGCATTGCAAGTAGAAGAATTAATGACTTATTTTGATGAAACACCACAGATGGATGTCGTAGAAGAATCCTATGATCGTTTACCTATCAAGTCATTAAGCGAATTAGCTGTAGATGGTAAAATCTTGCTGGAAGAAAGTGGAAAAAAACCTGGTAAGTGGGTTAGTGAAGCTTTGCAATCAGCTGAAAAAGCTGTCGTAGAACAAAGAATAGAAAATGATAAAAAACAGGTTTTGGATTTTTTATCGAAAGAAAAATTGATTTAAAAAACGCTAGACTGTATCTGCTCAGCTTGGCTAGCTACTTAAACTGGGCAGATACGTCATTAGAAGAAAAAACATAAAATGTGACCACTTACATAAATTTGTGCTAAACTGAGGAAGTACAAGAATAAATTACATCATAAAGGAGTCTTTTTAATGAGTAAAGAAATGACAGCGCTAAAATTTTATTTTAGAAATGGAGAAACATGGACGATTAACCGCCGTCACATCGGCGATCTTTGGATCAAACAAATCACAACAAGTTTTGGACGGATCAATGGCAGTGAATTTGTTGAAATCCATCCATGTGCCGGATTTAAAATCGAAATCTTCCATGAAGGAGATGCAGTTGCGACACATGATATCAACTTAGGTGGACTAGAAATGGGCATGTTTAATCGTGCATTGAAATACGAAGATATCGAACGAATGGAAATCCTTTACCGCAATGGAACACCTGATCTTGTATACTTCCCATATCTAGATAAAGGAACAGAAGGATTAGACAATCAATACCAATCTACAAAAATCAGCGAAAAAACAGGTAATTTGTACATCGTGATCAACCCAGATCAACGAGTAGAAGATGTATACGGAGAATTTTTCGAATAAATTGATTTTACGCAAAAATGAGGTTGTGAAAGAGACATTCAGCCTTGAGTGATAATGAGAACTCTAACAAAAAAAATTGCGACGAGTAACCACAAGAGCGATAAGAAGTGATGTTGAAAATAGCTTCCCATATTTTACAAAATCGTGCCTTATGGCTGATAGGCTGTCTCTAGAACACCATTTATTCAGAATAAGGGGCTGTGACAAGACTTTTGTCACAGTCTTTTTTTGTTGTGACAAAGGAACAAGGAGGATATGATAAAAAAACAAACATTATTTTTGTTAGAAACTTTTATCTTTCTTAAGTTTTACTTGATATATGAGACTATTTGGAATAGAATGAGGCGTTGAAAAATTTATGGAAATTTCTAACTAGCAATAAACGATGAAACAATGAAATATTTTTCATTCAAAGAGAACTTTGCTATAATGATGGAAGTTTGTGTATAGGAGATCTAGAAAATGAGAGAAAGTTTTGAACAACAAAAAAAACTGTTGCATGATCGCTATGGCGCCCTTTCGATGGATGACCGCCGTCAAATACTTTGTAAGTTGCGTAAAAGAAATATATTGATGTATCGTCAGTTGGAACGTCTAAAACATGATCTGCTTCGTTTGGAGTCAAAACGTGTACAGTGTGAATTAGAGGGAAATCAAACACAAGTTGAAGTAGTTGAAACCAAAATTTTAAAGAAAAAAGAACAATTTTTAAAAATGCTTACACAAAATAAAAAATAAAGGGGATGGACGATGGAATTTGCTGAGTTAGTTATTGTATTTGCAGTAACGATCACCTTATCGAACATAGCTAGCCGCATTTTGCCAATGATCCCAGCTCCACTGATTCAAATTTTCCTTGGAGTGGTATTAGGTCTGACAGAGTGGGGACAATCAGTTGATTTTGAACCTGAATTGTTCTTGGTTATGATCATTGCACCATTATTATTTAGAGAAGGAGAAAAAGCAGATATTTCTTCGATTCTCAAAAATTTCGGGACGATTCTGTTCTTGGCATTTGGCGGAGTCATTTTGACCCTTGTCGGCGTAGGTGCGACGTTGTCATTCCTGTTGCCAAGTGTCCCTCTTGCTGCCTGCTTTGCTTTTGGAGCAGCGTTAGGTCCGACAGATGCGGTAGCAGTCAGTTCGCTTTCTGGACGGGTGAATATCCCTAAGAAAGCAATGCATATTTTAGAAGGAGAAGGCCTGTTGAATGATGCATCTGGTGTTACTGCCTTCCAGTTTGCTCTTGGTGCGCTGATCACCGGTTCTTTTTCCGCAGTAAATGCTGGGATGAGTTTAGTGGTCTCCAGTATTGGTGGAGCTTTGATCGGTTTTTTGCTTGTCTGGTTCAAACAAAAAATAATCCATTTGATTGAAAAAGCATCGGCACAAGATGTCACAGGGTATCTGCTGATCGAACTTTTGCTTCCTTTTCTAGCCTATGTATTGGCAGAGGCATTTGATGTATCTGGGATCATTGCTGCAGTGGCAGCAGGTATTCTCCAAGCTTCTGGTTTTAGGAAAATCACCGTGTTTGATGCAGAGTTGTCGAGTTTGTCCCACAGTACATGGACAACTATTGCTTTTACACTGAATGCATTAGTGTTTATATTCTTAGGAATCGAACTGACACAAGTATTCTCGCCGGTATGGGGAGACGGTTTATACCCAAACGGTCTTTTGTTAGCGATTATCGTATTGATCTCTATTATGCTTTTTGTGATTAGATTCATTTCCATCAGTCTTTTTTATATATTCAAAGATGGTAGTAAAAAGTTCAAAAAACAGTTGAACGAGATCTTGATTTTGACATTTGGCGGTGTAAAGGGAACAGTCAGTTTGGCTACGATCTTTATTTTGCCCTTTTCAATCAATAATATGATGTTTTACCAGCGATCTTTACTTTTGTTTCTGACGGCCGGTGTCATCTTAGTGACTTTGGTCATAGGGATCATTGTCTTGCCTATGCTGACGGAAACAGAGGAAGCGAAAAGCACGGATTTGAATGCTTTGATGATCTTAGAAGAGGTCGTTGAAGTTTTGCGAAAAGAAATAAAGGAAATTGATCGTGATACAAAAGAATTTTTAGCCACTGAAGCAGTGATAGAAAATTACCAGGAACGAATACGTGATCTGTACTTGGAAGATTTAACCGATGATGAAAAGCAAGAAGTACAAGAAATACAAGCGCTGATTTTGTCGATCGAACGCGACGGATTAGATGAAAGTTATCGTTCGGGTAAACTTTCTTCTAATGGTTATCGCTTTTATTCCCGTTTTCTTTCCCGGTTCGAACATTCGATCACCAGTCAATTTTTATCTTTTATCGGCTTTTGGTTCATTGTTGTCCGTAGGTTGATGCGAATCGTTCTCCATCCAAAAATGTTTTGGCAAAGAAGGTATGCGGATCGTCAGACATTTATTAGTGATGAAGATATCCAAGAAATCAGGGAGACATATCAAAAAAATACCCAATTGATTATTGAAAGTTTAGATAACTTGACTGATATTTATGATGAAACGATGCTTCAATTTTTTATCCAGCAACGCAAACTTGAGGGAATAAAAATGAGCTCGGGGAATTTGATTTCTTCGTGGATGATCCAGCAAGATAGCCTGTTTACGAAAAAAATGCTGAGAGGTTATTATCTTGAAAGAAAAATCATTGATGAATACGAAGTTGCTGAGAAAATCACGACGTTTTCTGCGAATAGCTACCGTAGGAATATCAATTTGTTAGAATCTTATACGATGAACAAACCGTCAGATAACTTTTCTTTCCGATTTGCGTTTCGAGCAAAGTCAAAAAAATCGAGCGCAACGAAATAAAAAAATAGATTTTCAAGAACGATAAAAACAAAACATGTCAGAACAGGATCGGATCGGTCCTGTTCTTTTTTTGGAACACAAAAAGAACAAATTCGAAAAAATTTTTCCTGAAGTTCACTATTTTTATGATACAATATCCAAGATAAGGAGGGAACACGTTGAAAGAATTAAAAGTAACTGACCTCAAAAAAACTTATGGTGAAAAAGATTTGTTTGACCAGATTTCTTTTTTGATCCACGAAAAAGACCGTATCGGGTTGATTGGGACGAACGGGACGGGTAAAACAAGTCTCTTAAATATTATTGCTGGTATCGATAGCGGCGATGGTGATCGGCAAACAGTGTTTTATCCAACTGATTACCGTATAGGGTACCTTTCTCAAGCAGCTGAATTTTCTGATGAACTAACTGTTCTCCAAGCAGTCTTTCAAGGAAACAGTCCCTTGATCCAAACTGTTCGAGCATATGAGGAAGCATTGATCGAACTAGGGGAAAATGGAGAAGACCCTAATGTGCAAAAACGTTATGCTAAAGCAGAAGAACAAATGAATAAAGAAGATGCTTGGACCACAGATACCAATGCGAAGATTATTTTGCAAAAATTAGGAATCAGTGAACTAGATAAAAAAATCAATACGCTATCGGGTGGTCAGAAAAAACGCGTTAGTTTAGCTCAAGTGCTGATTGATGAACCCGATTTACTATTACTAGATGAGCCAACAAACCATTTGGATTATCAAGCAATCGAGTGGTTGGAAAACTATTTGAAACAATACCGTGGCGCCCTATTGATGGTTACCCACGATCGTTATTTTCTAGATCGAGTAGCAAACCGGATCTTCGAACTTTCATTTGGAAAATTATACGAGTACAAAGGAAATTATGAAGCTTACATCTTAGAAAAAGCAGAACGTGATCGTGTAGAAGTAGAACAAGAAGAAAAGCGCAAGCGACTTTATAAGCAAGAACTAGCATGGATGAGGGCAGGAGTGCAGGCTCGCGGTACCAAGCAGCAAGCACGAATCAACCGTTTCGAAGATCTAAAGGAGAATTTATATCAAGTAAACCAAGAAGATGACTTAGAATTGAATCTAGCGACACAACGTTTAGGAAAAAAAGTACTGGAAATCAAAGATGGCACTTACCGTATAAATGACCAAACACTGTTAGAACATTTAGATTTGCTGATCCAATCTCGGGAAAGGCTAGGAATTACTGGTAAAAATGGGGCAGGGAAATCGACATTGCTTAATATTCTAGCTGGCAGAATTCCTCTGGATAGCGGTACAATTTCTATCGGTGAAACGGTTCGGCTTGCGTATTATACACAAGAAAATGAAGAAATGGCACCAGATAAACGGATGATTGCTTACTTGCAAGAAGCCGCTGAAGAAGCAAAAACGGCTGATGGCAGTCAAATCGGGGTAGCAGAATTACTTGAACGATTTTTATTTCCGAGATTTATGCATGGGACACTGATTGGCAAACTTTCGGGCGGAGAAAAACGGCGATTGTTTTTGTTGAAACTGCTGATCCAACAACCCAATGTGTTATTATTGGATGAACCGACCAATGATTTGGACATAGCAACATTGACGATTTTGGAAGACTATTTCAGAAGTTTCCCAGGTGCTGTGATCACTGTTTCCCATGACCGTTATTTCTTGGATAAGGTAGCAGATAAGCTATTGGTATTCCAAGGAAACGGAAAACAAGAACTTTATTATGGAAACATGTCCAGTTATTTGCTGAAGCAAAAAGAACTCCAGCAGCCTGCAGAAAAAGTGAAGCCAAAAACACAGAGCAAGGAACCTGCTGGAAAGAAAAAATTATCTTATATGGAGCAAAAAGAATGGGAAACGATTGAAGAGGATATTGCAGAACTTGAAGAAAAAATCTCATTGCTCCAAGAAGAGATGAATCATCAAGGAGATGATTTCACTCGGTTACAGGAATTGCAAAACGACGTATCTGAGGCAGAAGCACAACTTGAAGAAAAAATGGCACGTTGGGAATATTTGAGTGAATGGGCAGAAGATTAGGAGGAAAAGGGATGGAACAAGCGTATCTTGACTTAGGAAGAAAATTGTTGGAAGAAGGACATCGTAAAGAAGACAGAACAGGCACGGGCACGTTAAGTTTATTCGGGTACCAAATGCGGTTTGATCTGCAAAAAGGGTTTCCTTTGTTAACAACGAAACGAGTACCTTTTGGCTTGATCAAAAGCGAACTGCTTTGGTTTTTAAAAGGAGATACGAACATCCGCTATCTATTACAAAATAAAAACCATATTTGGGATGAGTGGGCATTTGAACGCTATATCAAAAGTACAGATTATAACGGACCAGATATGACTGATTTTGGACATAGAAGTTTGACAGATCCTGAATTCAATGAAGAATACAAAAAGCAGAGCAAACTTTTTTGCGAAAAGATCCTAACAGATGATTCCTTTGCTGAGAAATACGGTGATCTTGGTCACATCTACGGTTATCAATGGCGGCACTGGGAGACAAAAGACGGCGGTTTTATCGATCAAATCAAAGAAGTGATCGAAGCAATCAAAAAGACACCTGATTCTAGAAGATTGATTGTCTCTGCATGGAATCCAGAAGATGTTCCTAGCATGGCTTTGCCACCTTGTCATACGATGTTTCAATTTTATGTGCAAGAGGGACGGTTAAGCTGCCAATTGTATCAACGTAGCGGGGATGTCTTTCTAGGTGTTCCGTTCAATATTGCAAGTTATGCGTTGTTGACTCACTTGATTGCACATGAAACAGGTTTAGAGGTGGGAGAATTTGTTCACACGTTAGGAGATGCACATCTTTATATCAACCATATCGAACAAATGAAAGAACAATTAAGCCGAGAAGTACGCGCATTTCCAACTTTAGCTTTGAATCAGGAAAAGCAGTCAGTATTTGATTTTGAGATGGAAGATATCCAGTTAGAAGGATATGACCCACATCCAACGATCAAAGCGCCTATCGCTGTTTAAAATCAGAAAGGATGAGAAAATGTTAGCTGCAATTTGGGCACAGGACGAAAACGGATTGATTGGAAAAGAAGACCGTCTTCCTTGGCGTTTGCCAAATGATCTGAAATTCTTTAAACAAATGACAGAAGCAAATACATTAGTGATGGGACGTAAAACTTTCGAAGGGATGGGCAGCCGTCCGTTGCCGAATCGTCAAACGATTGTTTTGACTAGAGATCCTTCCTATACAGCAGAAGGCGTGCATGTTATGCATAGTGTAGAAGAAGTGCTTGCCTTGGAAAAAGAAACAGACGGTATTTTTTTCATCGCTGGAGGTTCAGCTGTTTATCAAGAATTTCTACCATTTTGTACGATATTATATCGGACAGTCATCCATCATGTATTTGATGGAGATGCTTATTTTCCACCTGTTGACTGGTCTGATTGGTCACTGATCAATACGAGTCAAGGAGAAATAGATGAAAAAAATCGTTACCCGCATCAATTTGAAACGTATCAGCGTAATGAGAATCCTTTAAAAAAAGGGACAGGCGAATAGACGATAAAAAAACTATTGATGGAACAGCTTTTATTTAGAGCTGACCCATCAATAGCTTTTTTTATTAAGTAAAGAATAAAACAGAGAAGTACATAAAACCTGCACCTAACATAACAAACAAATGCCAAACAACATGCATATAGCGGATAGAATTCAAACTATAAAAGAATGCGCCTATCGTGTAAGAAAGGCCGCCTGCCACCATCAAAATAACACCAGTCATTCCAAGAGAGTGATAAAGAGGAACAGCAGCCACGACACAGAGCCACCCCATAAAAATATAGATGATCGTAGATACTTTTGATACTCTCTCCCGTTTATGCAACGTCAACGCTTTATATATAATGCCAAGAATCGCAAACAACCAGATCAATACAAATAAAGTCCAACCTAGCCATCCTCGGATACTCAGCAAACAAAAAGGAGTATAACTTCCTGCAATCAAAAGAAAAATCGAACTATGATCGAATACTTGGAACACCTTTTTTGCTTTTGTAAAAATCAATGAATGAAACAAAGTAGACGTTAAAAATAAAAGAATCATCATCGATCCATAGATAGCATAAGAGACAATATGGAGAGAGGAATGTAAGTGGGCACCCTTTACCAAAAGAATCACTAGTCCTGCGATACTCAATCCAGTCCCAATTCCATGGGTAACTGCATTAAACACTTCATTTAATATTTCATACGTTCGATTAAATTTCGTTTTTTCCATGAAAACGGCTCCTTTACTAGGTGTAATTAATGAAAAATCATTATTTGTCTGTTATACTAAAAATAGAATTTGTCTTACATGTAGTTTAACATGAATAAGGCATCTTGTTAAAGAAAGAGAGAGAGAAAATAATGACAAACGTAAAAATCGTAACAGATTCTTCATGTACGATGGAAAAAAACATACGCGACGCTTTAGGCATTCGTGTCATGCCGCTATCCATCATGATTGACGGAACAGTATATCCGGATGATGACCAATTAGACGGTGAAAGATTTATGGAAATGATGGCGAAAGCAAAAAATCTGCCAAAAACCAGCCAACCACCGATTGGAGAATTCATCTCAATGTATGATGAGTTAGGAGAAGACGGCAGTGAAGTGATTTCGATCCACATGACAAAAGGCTTGAGTGGAACAGTAGAAGCAGCAAGACAAGCTAGTAATTTAACAAAAACAAAAGTAACGGTTATCGACAGTGATACCACTGACCAAGGTTTATCGTTTCAGGTAATTCGAGCAGCTGAATTAGCAAAAGAAGGTAAATCAGTAGAGGAAATCCTTGAAGAAGTCAAAAAAGTACAAGATAATACAAAATTATACATCGGAATTTCCACACTAGACAACTTGGTAAAAGGTGGAAGAATCAGCCGGACGACTGGTTTATTGTCTAGTGTTTTGAACATACGCGTGGTGATGAATTTCGCCCACTCTGAATTGATCCCTGTAACGAAGGGGCGAGGAAAGAAAACGTTCGACAAATGGTTCAATAATTTGAAAAACGAACTGAAAGAATTGCCAAATGTGCGGCAAATCGGCATCTCACATGCGGATGCAAAAGAACTGGCACAAGAATTCAAAGAAGGTCTGCAAGAATTGTTTCCGGATATGCATATCCCTGTACTGCACACGAATCCGGTTATCGCTACGCATACTGGTAAAGACGCGTTTGCAATCATGTATTACGTAGACTAGTCAAAAAGAGGATAAGCCCTCAGCCTGCAAGGCTTTTAGCTTATTCTCTTTTTCTTTGTAAAAATAGGAAAATAATTATTTTCTTTTTTCATAAAGACTACCTTTTTGATAAAATTTTTGATAACATTAGAACCAATCGAATACAAGAGGTGAAAAGATGAAATTAACGAAACGACATTTGATCCTCGTTTTGTTCCCATTATTAATTGCGATCATCATCTATGCAGGTCTAGCTGCTTCCATACCGAAAGCTGGCCCTCTGATGAAACCAGTAACTACTGTGAGAGAAGATCCAAATAAAAAAGAAAAACTTCACTACATAGCTATCGGAGATTCGCTGACTGAAGGAGTCGGAGATCAAACCAAACAAGGAGGCTTCGTTCCCCTTGTCGCAAATGATCTAAAAGACCGTTATAATTTGACTGCGGTTGAAACAGAAAACTATGGTGTAAATGGTGAACGAAGTGACCAGATCTTAAAGCGAGTAAAAACAAAAGAAGAAATTCGAAACAATATCAAAACAGCTGATTTTATCACGCTGACTGTTGGCGGAAATGATTTGATGAAAGTTATCCAAAATAATTTGTTCGGGTTAACGGTCAATTCCTTTAAAAAACCGCTGAAAAACTATCAGGAAAATGTCACAGAACTATTGGAAGAATTTCGATCCCTCAATAAAACCGCGCCAATTTATATTTTAGGCATCTACAATCCATTTTATTTGAACTTTCCTGAAATCACTGACATGCAGACCATCGTTAATAATTGGAACAAAGGAACAGAAACGGTGACGAAAAAAATGCCGAATTGCTACTTTATCCCAATCAACGACTTGCTTTATCAAGGATTGAATCAGGAAGTAGGTGTCACAGAAGAAGGCACAGATCAAACAACTAGCACGACAGAAAATCTAAATGGCATCAAAAACAATGTGCTTTACGAAGAAGATCATTTCCATCCGAATAATTTAGGTTATCAATTGATGGCAAATGCAGTGAGAGATCAGCTGATCGAGACACAAAACCAATGGCTAGAGAAGGAGGACGATTAAAAAACATGAAAACAAGATCTGGAGCAACTTCAAACAAAGCAAAGAAAACGAATTACTGGAAAGTCGCCTTTCTTATCCTTCTTGGGGTAGTACTCGGTTCGACAGTATTTTTAGGTAGCCGTATTTTTGCTAATCGGGAACCAGAACTCCCAGAAATACCTGCCCTCACGGAAAGGCAAGGCGATCCTGTCCTCACGATCAATTCAAATAAAGAAAAAGTCAATCAAATCATTAGCTTTTTCCTTAGTGAGTATCAAAAAGATAGTGATATCGAATATAAATTCTATTTGGAAAATGAAGCACTGCTCAATGGTACTTTCGAAGTATTAGGTTTTCCTATCAATTTCTATTTATATTTTGATCCTTATGTGATGGAAAATGGAAATGTCCAACTAAAAGCTAGAAGTCTTTCTATTGGAACATTAAGTTTGCCAATTAAAGATGTGATGAATATGATCAAGAGAAACTATAAATTGCCAGATTGGATCGAAGTTAATACAGATGATTTGACTATCATGCTTAGATTGGATCAATTCCGGATGCAAAACGGGATGTATATTAAAGCAGATAAAATCGACTTAGTAAATGATGACATTCGATTTAGTCTATATTTGCCAAAAGATACCTCTGATGCTTCAAACAACTCAAATACAAACAAAACTAGCAACAGCAGTACTGAAAGCAAAACAAAAGAGAACAAAAAAACATCAAATGAATAGTATTAGAGGAGGAATAATAATGGAACGAGCAATATTTGCAGGAGGCTGCTTCTGGTGCATGATCCAACCTTTCGATACGCTTCCTGGTATTCATACAGTGATGTCAGGATATACTGGAGGACACGTACCAGATCCAACTTATGAACAAGTAAAAAGCCAAACGACTGGACATACGGAAGCAGTGGAGATTATCTATGATCCAACATTGATTTCATATGAACAGTTAGTAGAACTTTACTGGCAGCAAACGGATCCGACTGATGCTTTTGGACAATTTGAGGATCGCGGCGACAATTACCGTCCGGTCATCTTTTATTTGACAGAAGAACAACGGATCATTGCTGAAAAAAGTAAGAAACAATTAGCTGAAAGTGGACGTTTCGAACAGCCAATCGTTACGAAAATCGAACCAGCCCAACCATTTTATCTAGCAGAAGAAAACCATCAAGAGTATTATAAAAAGCATCCTGAAAATTTTAAAAGAAACCATGCACGCCGGGCTGCCTTTATTGAAGAAAATTGGAGGAACGAAGGGTGAATCGAAGCTTTTTTCACTATTTAATGACACTGCGAGGCGGTGGTGTACACGATACTTTATCTATTTTTGCTACAGAAGCCGGTAAAGATATCCAATTCCCTAAGCACAGCTCTAGCTACGAAGAAATTTCTAGTTATCTAGAATTGAATGTCGACTATTTGCCATCCATGGATATTTTTGACGAAGCCTGGGAAAAATATTTAGAGAACAATCATGACTTATAAAAATTGGTTTTCCATTTATGATCCAAGCGCTTTTTGTCCAACAGTTTGATAGAAAGAATTATTTTTATTTCAGCTATCTAGTCGCATTTTTTTGATATTTTTCTTATAATAAAGAAAGAATGAAAAAACGAGGGATGGATTGATAGAGATTGACAAAAAAACAACGCTATATTGATCGCTTCTGGCTTATATTCAAATACTTACTTGTTTCTGTATTCATTGCGTTCATGTTGCGGGGATTTTTGTTCATCCCTGTACCAGTAGAAGGCAATTCAATGGAAAATGTCTTGAAACAAGGCGACATGGTTGTGATGGAAAAATTTTCGGAGATCAGACGATTTGATATTGTTGTTTTTCAATTAGCAGATGGGACGATTTATATCAAACGAGTAATTGGGCTTCCAGGAGAAAATGTTAGCTACCAAAATGATCAATTGAAGATCAATGGAAAAGTAGTGAAGGAGCCTTATCTAACTAAAAACATGAAGTCAGATCATGCAAATGCGTCCTATACGACGGACTTCACACTACAAGAACTGACGGGACAATCGAAGCTTCCCGAAGATAGTTACTTTGTACTTGGAGATAATCGAAGAGTTTCAAAAGATAGCCGCTCATTTGGTACGATCAATAAAACGGATATTTTAGGTAAAGCAAGATTCGTGTATTATCCGCTTGATGAAATAAAATGGATCCAGTGAGAAATAATAAAGAGGTTGTGACCATTCTTTTGTCACAACCTCTTTATCGTTTGGTCCAAAATCAGCATATTACCTTAGTACATAAAATCAAACAGCTCGTTTAAACACTTTTCTAGCCTCTAAAGCTTTGATAAATGAATAAACAACCGTTATTTGAATAGGAATCTGGATCATATTCCTGATAACCCTACCTAGAAAAATCACTTTGAAATCTGCACCAAACAAAACAGACATCAGCCAAGAATTGATAAAAAGGCTCACTGGAATCATAATCAATAGTTGGGCGGCGATGACGGAAAGCAGATTTATCTTTTTATGATATAAAAATAAGCCATTGATAAACCCACCAAGGAATGCTGTGATAAGAAAAGCAGCTTGAAACGTACCTGAACCAAATATTGTGAAATTCAAAGTGTTCGACAACATTTCAAGCAAACCAGCCCAGATCGGCCCATATAGATAACCCATAAGCGCCATACTTAAAAATCCGAATGTGACTTGAAAATAAGCAGGACCAATCGCTATCTTGTATAAGATGACATCAAGGGCTAATAAAAGGGCAGAAGTCGATAACAATCTTGCATTCATTTCGGGTAATCTAAAAACGTCTTTTGCAATCAAAGTGTTCAAAATATTCTCTCCTTTGTCAGTTAATAAGAAAAGGATACCATAAAATCGCCGATGTGTCATGACACCTCTGTAATTTACAAAAATAACCATCCAACGACTAACAAAAGGAGGAGAAGACTGCTTTTATAAACTGTAAAAAAGGCAATTGTACGATCGAAAAAAATAGAGGTGGAGAATACTTATCGTATCATCCATCTCTATTTTTTTGTTATAAAAACGTCAGTTTCGTTATCTGCTTACATCTTCATCCATACAGGTTCTAATGTGTTTCCATCCAAATCTTGGACTTCTAATGAAAACATTTCTTCTTCAGGGATTCCCATATCGACTTCGTGGAAAGTACCACCATTTTCTTTTGCAGTTTGAGCGAATTTTTTTACTTTATCCGCGTTGTCCATACTAAACGAAATCAAAGCGCCACTTGTTTTTTTATTATCGGCTATTTCTTTATCTTTTATAAATTTTTTATAAAAATCATGAGAGAGGAGCATCACCCAAAAAGTATCATCCCACACCATTGAACTAGCTTCTTCAGTAGAGAATTCTTCATTTTTTTTAAACCCAAGCTTTTCGTAAAAAGCAACGGAACGATTGACATCGGCAACAGGAAAATTAACAAAAACCATACTATTCATTTGTTTCGTCTCCTTTCTGCTTTGTCCGTCTATCATCTCTTATTTAGGAAACGCTGTCAAAAAATTAGGCTTGTATACAGAGATCAAAATAAAAAATTTACATCATCAAAAAAGAGAAGATGTGATAGAATGAGGACTGGTTCACTTTCACTTAACTAATAGATAGGATTTTTTTGTAATAGAAAAAAGTGAATATATATTGAAAAATAAAAAACAAGTAAAGTCGGAGAATATTCCGATATGAAAGGAATGGAGAGAACAATGACCATCCAATGGTTTCCAGGACACATGGCAAAAGCCCGACGAGAAGTTTCTGAAAAAATGAAATATGTGGACATCGTATTTGAATTGGTAGATGCACGGTTACCTTTATCTTCTCGTAATCCAATGCTAGATCAGATCATTCAGCAAAAGCCTCGGCTTGTTTTGTTGAATAAAGCGGATCTGGCAGATCCACAACAGACAAAGCTGTGGCAAGAATATTTTCGTAAGCAAGGCCACCTTGCATTAGCTATCACGGCACAAGAAAGTAAAGGAATCAAAGGGCTAGTACCTGCAGCTAAAGAAGCGTTGAAAGAAAAGCGAGCAAGAGACGCTGCTCGTGGGATCAAGCCTCGCGCTATTCGGGCAATGGTGTTGGGTATTCCGAATGTTGGAAAGTCTACGTTGATGAATCGACTAGTAGGCAAAAAAATTGCTCAGACAGGAAATAAACCAGGTGTAACAAAAGGTCAGCAGTGGCTTCGTTTGGGTAACGAGTTGGAATTGTTAGACACACCAGGGATTTTATGGCCCAAATTTGAAGATGAAGAAATCGGCAAAAAACTAGCGCTGACAGGCGCCATCAAAGACCAACTTGTCCATTTAGATGATTTGGCGATTTACGGATTGGATTTTTTTGCCCGATATTATTCAGGAAGAATCAGCGATCGTTATGGTTTGCCAATCGAGCAAGAAGAAAAATTGGCACCGGAATTGCTGATGGATATCACAGCAAAACGTGGGTATAAAGAAGACTATGATCGCGGCAGCGAATTAGTCGTGCATGATATCCGTCAAGGAAAACTTGGTCGATACACATTGGATCGTTGCGAAGAAATGGAGCAAAAAAGCGATGACTGAATCCATCCAAAGTATCAAAGAACGATTGAAAAGCATACAGAAAACAGATGATCCTACACTAGAATCATTGAGAAACGATCCACGCAAAGGCGTACAGCAAGCGCTAGTTTCTTTTGAACGACGATTGAAAAAAGAGGCATTGATCAAGGAAAAATATGAAGAAATGTTTTGCTTTGAAAAACAAGGGTACGCACAAGGTCACCAATGGATTGCCGGCATTGATGAAGTAGGAAGAGGACCGTTAGCTGGACCTGTCGTGGCAGCTGCAGTTATCTTGCCGAAAAATGAGATCATATTAGGGCTGAATGATTCAAAACAGTTATCAGAGAAAAAACGAGAACTTCTTTCTCAACAAATTCAAGAAAAAGCTTTGGCCATCGGGATCGGAATCATTGATCAGCAGACAATCGATGAAGTGAATATTTATGAAGCAAGTAAATTGGCGATGATCCAAGCAGTAGAAAACTTGTCTATTGCACCAAGCTACTTGTTGATCGATGCGATGACCTTGGATTTGCCTATACAGCAGGAAAAAATAATCAAAGGGGATGCACGATCTGTGTCGATTGCGGCTGCAAGTATCATTGCTAAAGTATATCGGGATCAATTGATGAAAGAATATGACGTGCTTTATCCTGGGTATGGTTTCTCGCATAATGCAGGCTATGGAACAAAGGAACACTTAGAAGGGCTTGAAAGACAAGGGATTACGCCAATCCATCGCAAAAGTTTTGCACCTGTAAAAAAATATTTACAATAAAAAACAGCCGCTTTTACGTATCTTATTAAAAAGAGAGACGAAAGGCGGTTTTATGATGTATCAAATAGAAGAAAATTTATTGAAACTTGCTTATGCAAAAGGAATCAGTAGCCAAGGAAAATGGGCACTTGCTAACTGGATGATGCAGTATCCTTACAAAGAAATCGGATTTGAAGACATCGTTAAGATAGGAAAAATCACCGCACACCGGGAGCTGTTCCGTACAAGTTGGCAAGAAATCCACAATAATTGGGACAAAATACAATCGAAACAGTCGTTTATTACTTGCTTTGATCCCAACTATCCCCCTCAGTTGCTTCACTTGACCTATCCGCCAATTGTTCTGTTTTACAGTGGTGACCTATCTTTACTTTCTTGTAATATGTTAAGCGTTGTTGGTGGAAGACGTACTTCTGCTTTAGCCAAAAAAACAGTGTATTATTTACTAAGACCAGTGGTAGAAGCTGGATATGTGATCGTCAGCGGCTGCGCGAAAGGGATAGATACATACAGTCACCAAGCAGCAATCTCTCATGGTGGACGGACGATCGCGGTCATTGGAACAGGGATAGAGCAAGTCTATCCTACTGAAAATCGTGACTTGCAAGAGGTGATTGCAAATGATCATCTTCTTTTGAGTGAATATCCTCCTCAATCCGGCCCGAAAAAACATCGTTTTCCAATGAGAAATCGTATTATCGCAGCTTTGTCTAAAGGAACATGTGTCTTTGAAGCCAAGAAAAAAAGCGGCTCTCTGATAACAGCACAGCAAGCATTGGATCTTGGAAGAACAGTTTTTTCTGTTCCAGGAAATATTTTAACAGAACATTCTACCGGATGTCATCATTTGATCCAAGACGGTGCAGTTTGCGCGGTTTCGGGTGAAGATATCTTGGCAGAATTTAAAGAATAACATCATACTTTTCATTTGCTTTTCTTGACAAACGTTTTCTGAATGGATATGATTAGCTACGATTTGTATGAATCCTCTTTTAATAGTAGGAACACGACAATGGAAAGGAGTCCATTCAGTAATGGCGTATAAATATTTAGTGATTGTAGAATCACCTGCAAAAGCCAAGACGATTGAGAAATATCTTGGACGAAACTATAAAGTAATGGCCAGTGTTGGTCATATAAGAGATTTACCGAAAAGTAAAATGGGTATCGATTTTGAAAACAATTATGAACCCCATTATATTTCTATACGCGGAAAAGGCGATGTCATCAAAAGCCTGAAAGCCGCAGCAAAAAAAGCTCAAAAAGTTTACTTGGCAAGTGACCCGGATAGAGAAGGAGAAGCGATTGCTTGGCGTTTAGCGTACCTACTTGGGTTGGATCTGAAAGAAAAAAATCGGGTGGTCTTCAATGAAATCACAAAAGATGCAGTCAAAGCAGCCTTTAAGGAACCAAGAACGATCGATGTAGATTTAGTAGATGCACAGCAAGCTCGTCGTACCTTAGACAGAATCGTTGGTTATTCGATCAGCCCTATTCTTTGGCGCAAAGTCAAGAAAGGGTTAAGTGCAGGACGTGTCCAATCTGTCGCTTTAAAAATTATTATTGACCGCGAAAAAGAGATTCGAGAATTTGTTCCAGAAGAATATTGGAGCATCGACGGTAATTTTAAAAAAGCTCGCAAGAAATTCAAAGCAAATTTCTGGGGAATCGACGGTAAGAAAAAGAAATTACCAGATGCACAAAGTGTAAAAGAAGTCACTGCTAGAATTGATAGAACAGACTTCGAAGTTAAAAAAGTAGAAAAGAAAGAGCGCAAAAGAAACCCTGCGAATCCTTTCACTACAAGTAGCCTGCAACAGGAAGCTGCCCGTAAATTAAACTTTCGAACAAGAAAAACCATGATGGTAGCACAACAGTTATATGAAGGAATCACTTTGGGTAAACAAGGAACAGTCGGCTTGATTACATACATGCGTACTGATTCTACCCGGATTGCCGATACAGCAAAAGCAGAGGCCGCAGCATTTATTGAAGATACGTATGGAAAAGAATTTTCTAGACATGATCACCGAAAGATCAAAAATGCTCAAGGCGCACAAGACGCCCATGAAGCTGTGCGTCCAACGAGTGTGCTTCGTACACCAGATGAACTCAAACAATATTTAGATAAAGATCAATTGAAACTTTATACATTGATCTGGTCACGTTTTGTGGCTAGTCAGATGACACCGGCTATTTTAGATACGATGAAAGTAACATTAGAACAAAATGGTGTGATCTTCATTGCGAACGGTTCAAAAATCAAATTCAAAGGATTCATGCAAGTGTATGTGGAAGGTAGAGATGACGGCAAAGAAGAGAAAGAAAATATTCTTCCAGAACTTGAAGAAGGCGATGTCGTCCAATCTGTTGATATTGAACCAAAACAGCATTTTACTCAACCACCTGCACGTTTCAGTGAGGCTACGTTGATTCGTGCACTAGAAGAAAACGGGGTAGGGCGACCTTCCACTTATGCACCAACACTTGATACGATCCAAAGACGCTACTATGTAAAATTGACACAAAAAAGATTTGAGCCGACAGAATTAGGAGAGATTGTCAATTCGCTGATCTGTGAATTCTTCCCTCAAATCGTCGATATCCATTTCACAGCAGAAATGGAAGGAGATTTGGATAAAATCGAAGAAGGCACGGAAGCGTGGGTCAAAGTAGTCGATCGTTTCTATAAACCGTTTGAAAAAGAACTGACGAATGCGGAAGAAAAAATCGAAAAAATCCAAATCAAAGATGAACCAGCAGGATTTGATTGTGATGTCTGTGGACATCCGATGGTGATAAAGTTAGGGAAATACGGGAAGTTTTATGCTTGTAGCAATTTTCCTGATTGTCGGAATACCAAACCGATCGTAAAAGAAATCGGTGTGACTTGTCCAGTATGTCATGAAGGGCAAGTTATCGAACGAAAATCTAAGAAAAACAGACTGTTCTACGGTTGTTCTCGTTTCCCAGAATGTGAATTCACTTCTTGGGATAAACCAGTGGGCAGAAATTGTCCAAAATGTGACGGATATCTGGTTGAGAAGAAAGTCAAAGGTGGCAAACAAGTAGTCTGTGTAAATGGAGACTACGAAGAAGACATCCAAAAATAATAGAAAAGAGGTTCTTTCATTGAAAATGGTAAATGTTGTTGGAGCAGGACTTGCCGGAAGTGAAGCTGCTTGGCAGATCGCACAAGCAGGAGTACCTGTCCGTTTATATGAAATGCGTCCAGTCAAATCGACTGAGGCGCATCACACAAGTAATTTTGCTGAACTAGTATGTTCCAATTCACTAAGAGGAAACAGTTTGGCTAACGCAGTAGGATTATTGAAAGAAGAAATGCGCCGATTGAATTCAGTAGTAATCACTTCGGCAGATGAAACAGCAGTGCCAGCTGGTGGTGCTTTAGCTGTTGACCGAGATTCTTTTTCTGAAACGATTACCCGAAAAGTCAAAGAGCATCCATTAGTAACAGTGATAAACGAAGAAATTACTGAAATACCAGAAGGAATCACCGTAGTAGCAACAGGACCGTTGACTTCTCATCCATTGGCAGAAAGCATCAAAGCATTCAATGGTTCAGATGGTTTTTATTTCTATGACGCAGCTGCACCGATCGTAGACAAAGCTACGATCGATATGGATAAAGTATATTTGAAGTCCCGCTATGACAAAGGAGAAGCAGCTTACTTGAACTGTCCGATGACAGAAGAGGAATTCAAAGCTTTCCATGAGGCACTAATCAATGCCGAAGTGGCAGAACTTAAATCTTTTGAAAAAGAAAAATATTTTGAAGGATGTATGCCAATCGAAGTAATGGCACAGCGTGGATTCAAAACAATGCTTTTTGGTCCTATGAAACCAGTTGGATTGGAAGATCCTAAAACTGGCAAACGTCCTTATGCTGTTATCCAGCTACGTCAAGACAATGCTGCAGCTTCTTTATACAACATCGTGGGCTTCCAAACTCACTTGAAATGGGGCGAGCAAAAACGTGTTTTTCGGATGATTCCTGGATTGGAAAATGCTGAATTCGTTCGCTATGGTGTTATGCACCGAAATAGCTTTATGAATTCGCCAGAATTACTGAAACCGACGTATCAATCAACAAAACGCGAAGATTTGTTCTTTGCAGGTCAGATGACTGGTGTAGAAGGCTATGTTGAAAGTGCAGCAAGCGGATTACTTGCTGGAATCAATGCCGCACGCTTAGCAAAAGAAATGGAACCAGTCGAGTTTCCACAAGAAACTGCTATTGGGAGCATGGCTTACTACATTACTCATGCGGAAGGAAAACATTTCCAACCAATGAATGCCAACTACGGTCTGTTTCCTGAATTGCCGGAACGCATACGAGACAAAAAAGCAAGATATGAAGCAATTGCCCAACGTGCTTTAAAAGCGAATGAGACAATAAAAAAAGAATTAGAAAAAACAGCAGTCCCAAATGAGTGAGCAAGCTCGATGAAGAGGGTGAGACGGATAGTCTCGCTCTTTTTCTTGCGTTTTTCTTAAGGATTTCTCAAACAAAATGTGAGGAATTGCATTAATTGTGAACAAACTTAGAAATATTGGTTAAATTCTGACAATTTATTTGTCTTTTTGTAGACGCTGTGCTAAATTATTCTCTGGGACAAAAGGAAGGTGAGAAAATGACGGAAGCCACGTGGGAACAAAAATTTTTGCGTTATTTGATTGTCGAAAGAGGATATTCAGAAAAAACGAAAGAAGCATATGAAGAAGATATTCTCCATTTTAAACATTTCTTGGAGGAATCTGGAGACGCTGATCTGCTGAAGGCGGAATACTTTACGGTTCGTGTCTATTTGAGTGCATTAGCTGATCATCGCCCTAGCTATAGCAGAAACTCTATCAGTCGCAAGATAGCTAGCCTACGTTCGTTTTATCAGTACCTTCTCAAAGAAGAAGTGATAAAAGAAAATCCATTTTCTTACGTTCATCTCAAAAAGAAAAATTTGAGATTGCCGCGCTTTTTTTATGAAAATGAAATGCAAGCACTTTTTGACAGCGTAGCAGGAGACAGTCCTCTAGATTTGAGGAACCGCGCTTTGCTGGAAGTCCTTTACGGATCTGGTATCCGTTTAAGCGAGTGTAGTAATCTGTTGGTATCAGACATTGATTTTGATTCAGAGGTCATGTTGATTCATGGTAAAGGAAACAAGGAGAGATACGCGCCTCTAGGTTCTTTTGCCCAAGATGCTCTACAAGAATATTTCACAGAAGGCCGTCAGGTATTGATGACAAAATATCACGAAGAGCATGATATTGTTTTTGTGAATCATCATGGAAAACCAATCACGCCTACTGGTATTGAATATGTCTTGAATCAGATGATCAAAAAAAGCAGCTTGGATAGCGATATCCATCCCCACATGCTGCGCCATACATTCGCCACTCATTTATTAAATAATGGGGCAGATTTGCGGACAGTCCAAGAATTGTTAGGACATGCCAATTTATCAACTACCCAGATCTATGCCCATGTAACAAAAGAAAGTTTACAAAAAAACTATCGTTCATTCCATCCAAGAGCGTAAAATAAGAAAAAGAACAAATTTAGGAGGAAACAAACATGGTCGAATCACCATTTCATTCAACCACAATCTGTGCTGTCGAAAAAGACGGAAAATTTGCCATGGCTGGAGATGGCCAAGTAACAATGGGTGAATCTGTTGTCATGAAAGGTACAGCAAAGAAAGTACGACGTATCTACAATGGAGAGGTCGTTGTAGGTTTCGCCGGAAGTGTCGCAGATGCGTTTACTTTAGAAGAAAAATTTGAAGGCAAACTGAACGAATACAATGGAAATCTGCAACGTGCAGCTGTTGAATTAGCTCAAGAATGGCGGACACAGCAATCTATGCAAAAACTTGAAGCGATGCTGATCGTAATGAATGATAAAGAAATGCTTCTTGTTTCAGGTACAGGAGAAGTGATTACGCCAGATGATGGCATCTTAGCTATCGGATCAGGCGGGAATTTTGCGTTGGCCGCAGCCCGAGCAATGAAAAATTATGCTCAAAATGACATGAGTGCGAAAGAAATTGCAGAAAATGCGTTAAATATTGCCGCAGACATCTGTATCTTTACTAATCATAATATTATCGTAGAAGAACTGTAAGAGGTGAGTAAATATGTATGAATTGAAACAAACACCAAGACAAATCGTAAGTGAATTAGACGAGTACATCGTAGGACAGCATGCAGCAAAAAAATCTGTTGCCGTCGCTTTGCGTAACCGCTACCGCCGTTTGCAGTTAGATGAAAAAATGCAACAAGATATTACACCTAAAAATATGCTGATGATCGGACCTACAGGGGTCGGTAAAACAGAAATCGCGCGACGTTTGGCCAAAATCGTCAATGCACCATTTGTCAAAGTCGAAGCAACAAAATTTACTGAAGTCGGTTATGTTGGAAGAGATGTAGAGTCAATGGTCCGGGATTTAGTAGAAAATGCGATCCAAATCGTAGAAAAAGAGCAATACAGCCGTGTATACACAAGTGCTAAAAAAAATGCTGAAAAACGTTTGGTAAAAATCTTAGTGCCTGGTATAAAAAAAGAACAGAAACAATCCACTAATCAATTTGAACAAATGATGAATCTTTTTAATGCTAGTCAGCAAAACAACGCTGAACCACAAGAAGAAGTGACAGAAGATATTCGGATCAACCGCCGTACAGTTTTGGAACAACTACAAAAGGGATTACTGGACAATCGTGAAGTAACCATTGAAGTCGAAGATCAAAAGAAACCTGCACCAATGATGAACAATGGATTGGAGCAAATGGGGATCGACCTAAATGAAACGTTAGGTGCTCTAACACCGAAGAAAAAAGTGGAACGGACGGTAACAGTCAAAGAAGCTTTAGAGTTATTAATCAAAGAAGAATCAGCAAAACTAGTCAAGGATGCTGATATCCATAGTGAGGCAATCAAATTAGCGGAAGAAAGCGGGATTATCTTTATCGATGAAATCGATAAGATTACTTCTAAATCACAGCAATCTGGAGAAGTATCCAGAGAAGGCGTCCAAAGAGACATATTGCCAATTGTCGAAGGTTCACAAGTAAACACAAAATACGGGATCATCCAAACAGATCACGTTCTATTCATTGCTTCAGGAGCTTTCCATTTGTCTAAACCAAGTGATCTAATTCCAGAACTTCAAGGACGCTTCCCAATACGGGTAGAATTAGATGATTTGACAGCTGAAGATTTTGTGAAAATTCTGACTGAACCGAATAATGCTTTAATAAAACAATATGTAGCATTGATTGGTACAGAAAATGTGTCAGTTACATTTACAAAAGAAGCAATTGAACGGATCGCTCAAATTGCTTTCGATGTCAATCGTGACACAGATAATATCGGTGCACGTAGACTGCATACTATTTTGGAAAAACTATTAGAAGACCTATTATTTGAAGCACCAGATATGCAAATGGGTGAAATAACGATTACAGAAGCATACGTTGATGACAAACTTGGCTCAATTGCGGCAAATGAAGATTTAAGTCGCTATATTTTATAAAATCGGAGGACGACAATGACAGACTTGCTAACGAAAACCCGCAAGATAAACACACTTTTGCAGCAAAAGAATACTTTTAACATGCAAGCAGATTTGCCTTACGATAAAATGGCTGTCACATTAGGTGGTATTCTTGACAGCAACACCTATATCATAGGAAGTGACGGAGTATTACTAGGTTATAATGAACGCCACGATGTGAATAATGAACGAATCAACACAATGTTTGTTGAGAAACAATTCCCTGAATCTTACACTGATACAGTGGCACAGCTGATGAAAACTGAAGCTAATATCCCGATTACAAGTGATATTACTGCGTTTCCGGTAGAGTCAAGAGAAAAATACCCATTTGGTTTGACGACTGTCGTTCCAATCTTTGAAGCTGGCGAACGTCTGGGGACGATCATTTTATCTCGCATGGAACAATCGTTTGCAGATGACGATCTCGTATTAGCAGAATATGGAGCTACGGTTGTCGGTATGCAGATCCTTTATCAGAAGTCTCGAAGTATCGAAGCTGATGTACGGAGTGCTACGGCTGTTCAAATGGCAATCAACACATTGTCTTACAGCGAGTTAAAGGCTGTACAAGCCATTTTTGAAGCATTGGATGGAGATGAAGGACGTTTGACTGCTTCTAATATCGCCGATAGCATCGGAATCACTCGTTCTGTGATCGTCAATGCTTTACGAAAATTGGAATCAGCTGGAATCATTGAATCTCGCTCGTTAGGTATGAAGGGAACTTATTTAAAAGTATTGAATTCCCGTTTTAAAGACGAATTGGCAAAACATAGTTATTAGAAACAAGGGGACTGGGGCGGATACAGATGTTTGCTCCAGCCTTCCCATTTTAAAAAGTAAGTCGAAGTTGGAGGAATGGCAATGACTGTTATTATTCAAAATGACCAGCTGATCGCTGAAATCGCTGAACACGGTGCGGAATTGATCAGTTTAAAATCAAAAGAACACGGTTTAGAGTATATCTGGCAAGGTGATCCAGCGTATTGGGGCAGACATGCACCAGTTTTATTCCCTTTTGTTGGACGTTTAAAAGATGACCAGTATGTTTATCAAGGGAAAACATATCAAATGGGACAACATGGATTTGCCCGAGATATGGATTTTGAAGTCATTGAACATGGACAAGAAATGGCTAGTTTCATCTTGCGGAGTACACCGGAGACATTAGAAAAATATCCTTTTGATTTTGAATTAGTGATTAGTTATGAATTAGGAGGAGACGGTATCACGGTCCATTACCAAGTAGCAAATACAGGTGAAGAAGAAATGTTCTTTTCTATCGGTGGACATCCTGCTTTCAATGTACCTCTAGAAGAAGGATTGTCATTCGAAGACTTTTATCTAGCATTTTCTCCATTGAAATCAAGATTACGCCTGCCTTTGAAAGGTCCATTCATTGATATGGATCAAAAGACGTTAGGACAGACAAATACGAATCTGGCTTTGAATCGTGAACTTTTTGATCAAGATGCATTGGTCTTTGAAACAAGAGGACTAAATGCGTACGCCATTCGGAGTGAAAAATCTTACCATAGCATAACTTTAAGCTATAAAGATATGCCTTATGTAGGAATCTGGTCTCCTTATCCAAAAGAAGCCCCTTTCGTGTGTATCGAACCATGGTGTGGAATTGCTGACACGGTGAATAGCAGTGGAAACTTGATGGAAAAAGTAGGAATCAATCAACTAGGTGCCCATGAAATCTTCAAGACAAAATATTCGATCACAGTGAAGTAAGAGGGTGTAAAAAAGCTATTCTACATCAAGTAATAAGAGGTTGTGACAGAAGTGGTTAGCTTCTGGAACACCGTTTGTTCGAAAAAAGGGAGTGTGACATGGATTTGTCACACTCCTGTTTTATCTCTTTGGACTGAAAAAGTGTCAGGATTTTTTCTTGCTGCTGTTCAAACCAAATGGGATTCGACTTTCCGTATGGTTTCTGATACGCTTGATATTGTCTTTATGACGATAGAAGATAAAGGAAGAGACTAAAAAGGCAATGATCGTCAGCAACCAATTGGGCTTAGCCAAAATCACAGGAGCTACATAAGGAAGGACGATCGTGGATAAAGTGATCAACGCTGCACTGATCATACTGCTCAAACTCACCATACTTGTACAAAATAGACTAACGATAAAAATGATACAGGAATAAACAAAAAATACAGGATTAAATCCTAAAAGCATTCCTGCACTTGTCGCAACAGCTTTTCCTCCTTTAAACCCAGCAAATATCGGAAATGTATGACCAAGAATCGCACATACCCCAAACCAAAGAGGGTTAATCCCAGAAAGGTGAAAAATCATCGGCAGACAAGTAGCCAATGTACCCTTTAAAATATCCATAAGAAGGACAACGATCCCGGCGGTTTTGCCTAATACCCGAAATGTATTGGTGGTTCCAGTATTACCGCTCCCATGTTGCCGGATATCTTTTTTGAAAAACAATTTGCCGATCCAGACACCGGAAGGAATAGAACCTAAA
Organism: Enterococcus sp. NBRC 3427; assembly: GCF_007996925.1. Lineage (NCBI taxonomy): Bacteria > Bacillati > Bacillota > Bacilli > Lactobacillales > Enterococcaceae > Enterococcus > Enterococcus sp. NBRC 3427. The sequence goes on from NZ_BJLL01000002.1 coordinate 78,506, forward strand.
AGATATGCTAAAATAAGTAATAAGATCAATTTCATTTTTTACCCTCTCTCAAGTTGAAAACTATCCTTTATTTTAGCATGAATAGGTAACAGGAACAATTGAAAAAATGAAAGATAGAAGTATAATAGATGAAATAAAAAGAAAAGCAAGGGGTGACAGAAATGTCTATAAAAAATCCAACACAAGAAACGATTTTTAACTATTTGAAAGAAGCAAAAAATATTGCCGTCGTAGGCTTGAGCAATAAACCAGAGCGAACAAGTTACATGGTTGCACAGGTATTGCAAGACAATGGATATAAAATCATACCAGTAAATCCATTATTGGCTGGTGAAGAAATTCTAGGAGAGAAAGTCTATGCAAATTTAACAGAAATCGATGATCCAATCGATATCGTAGATGTATTTAGACGGAGCGAATTTTTACCTGAAGTAGCAGCTGATTTTTTGAAAACCGATGCTAAAGTGTTTTGGGCACAACTAGGGATCGAAAACGAAGAAGCAGATGAGATGCTAAGAAAAGCAGGACGCACAGACATCGTAATGGATCGTTGTATCAAGATTGAACTTGGTAAGTTGAAAGAAAACCAAAAATAAAAATGACCACAAAGAAGAGATGATCGATAGAGAGGAATGTCGAAAAAGCGGTTAGGAGATAATTAAAATTGATTTCTCATCTAACCTCTTTTTTTTCACGACCTTTTCTAGTATGATAATCGTGGTGCGGTTTTGCCGCAAAGTATTATTGAAGGAGCGTTTGCCTTGGCAAAAAAAGTAAACAACGAATATAATGACTCGTCCATCCAAGTATTGGAAGGATTAGAGGCAGTTAGAAAAAGACCAGGGATGTACATTGGATCCACTGACAGCCGAGGCTTGCATCATTTAGTCTATGAAATCGTCGATAATGCAGTTGATGAAGCATTATCAGGATATGGCAGTGAGATTGACGTGACCATCCATGAAGACAATAGTATAACTGTTGCAGATAGCGGACGCGGGATGCCTGTAGGGATGCATGCTTCCGGAATCCCAACAGTTGAAGTGATTTTTACTGTGCTGCATGCTGGCGGAAAGTTTGGCCAAGGAGGGTACAAAACTTCTGGTGGACTTCACGGTGTAGGAGCCAGTGTGGTAAATGCCTTATCGAAATGGCTGACTGTAACAATCGTTAGAGATGGCGTAGAGTATCAGCAGAAATTTAAAAACGGCGGTAAACCTGACGGTACGTTGAAAAAGATAGGAAAAACAAAAAAAGCAAACGGGACGATTGTCCATTTTTTACCAGATGATACGATATTCAGTACAACGAAATTTTCATATGAAATTTTAGCCGAACGGTTAAGAGAATCTGCCTTTCTTCTAAAAGGCGTTAAAATCTCACTTTCTGATCTTCGGGGAGAAGAACCAGTCAAGGAAGTTTTCCATTATGAAGAAGGAATCAAAGAATTTGTTGATTACCTGAATGAAGAAAAAGATACATTGACACCGGTCGTTTATTTTTCAGGAGAAAAAGAAGGTATCGAAGTAGAGGTCGCTTATCAATACAATGACGGGTATTCAGAAAATGTCTTATCTTTTGTCAATAATGTTCGAACAAAAGATGGTGGAACCCATGAAGCTGGAATGAAAGCGGCAATGACGAAATCTTATAACGAATATGCGAGAAAAGTCGGCTTGCTGAAAGAACGGGACAAGAATCTGGAAGGTAGTGATTTCAGAGAAGGATTAGCTGCTGTTCTCTCTATCCGTGTACCTGAAAATCTTCTGCAATTTGAAGGCCAAACAAAAGAAAAACTTGGTACGCCAGTTGCTCGTACCGTAGTAGATAACGTCATCAGTGAACAAATGGGCTTTTATTTGCAGGAAAATAGCGAAATGAGCCAGATGTTGGTCCGTAAAGCAATCAAAGCGAGAGAAGCGAGAGAAGCAGCACGTAAAGCCAGAGAAGAAAGCCGAAATGGGAAGAAGCGTAAAAAAGGCGAATCTCTTCTTTCAGGAAAATTGACACCCGCACAATCCCGAAACCCTAAGAAAAATGAATTGTATTTAGTCGAAGGGGATTCTGCCGGCGGATCTGCTAAACAAGGAAGAGACAGAAAGTTCCAAGCAATTCTACCTTTACGAGGAAAAGTCATCAATACCGAAAAAGCTAAAATGCAAGATATCTTGAAAAATGAAGAAATCAATACGATGATCTATACGATTGGTGCAGGAGTCGGCCCTGAATTTTCTATCGAAGACTGTAATTACGACAAAGTAATCATCATGACCGATGCGGATACAGACGGCGCCCATATTCAAGTATTACTGCTTACTTTCTTTTATCGTTATATGAAACCGCTGATTGAAGCTGGGAAAGTATATATCGCGTTACCGCCTTTATATAAAGTATCCAAAGGACAAGGGAAGAAGCAAGTCATTGAATATGCGTGGACAGATGACGAATTGGCAGCAATGATTAAAAAAGTCGGCAAAGGATATATGCTACAGCGATATAAAGGACTTGGAGAGATGAATGCGGAACAATTGTGGGAAACAACGATGGATCCAACTTCCCGTACGTTGATCCGCGTCCGTATCGACGATGCTGCGCAAGCTGAGCGTCGAGTAACCACACTAATGGGTGACAAAGTAGAACCTCGAAGAAAATGGATCGAAAATCACGTACAATTTACGTTGGAAGAAGATGGCAGTATCTTAGATAAAAAAGAGGATGCTGAAATCTCTCCTTCAGTTTCTAATGAATTATTAGATGAAGAACGAGCAGATAAAAACGAAGACAATCAGTTATTTGAAGTAGAATAGGAGGTCACCTGATGGAAAATCGACAAGAAGTACAAGAATTAACTTTAGAAGAAGTGATGGGTGACCGCTTCGGACGTTATTCCAAATATATTATCCAAGAACGTGCACTGCCTGATATCCGTGATGGATTGAAACCAGTGCAACGCCGGATATTATTTGCCATGAACAAAGATGGCAACACGTATGACAAAGGATTCCGTAAATCAGCAAAATCTGTCGGAAATATCATGGGGAATTATCATCCTCATGGTGACAGCAGTATTTATGAAGCGATGGTCCGCATGAGCCAAGATTGGAAGTTGCGGGAAGTACTGATCGAAATGCACGGGAATAACGGGAGTATGGACGGTGATCCACCTGCTGCGATGCGTTATACTGAAGCCAGATTATCCAAGTTAAGTGGAGAGATGCTAGCAGATATCGAAAAAGAAACAGTCGATCTCGTGTGGAATTTTGATGATACAGAAAAAGAACCAACAGTTCTTCCCGCTCGATACCCAAACCTTCTAGTCAATGGATCGACAGGTATATCTGCTGGATATGCGACAGAGATCCCGACTCATAACTTAGCTGAAGTGATTGACGGCACAATCTATATGATCGACCATCCACAAGCAAGCCTTGAAAAATTGATGGAATATATTCCTGGACCTGACTTTCCAACAGGAGGGATCTTGCAAGGAAAAGATGAAATCAAAAAAGCTTATGAAACAGGGCGAGGAAAAGTTATTCTTCGTTCGAAAACAAAGATAGAAGCAATGAAGGGCAATAAACAGCAAATCGTGATCACTGAAATCCCATATGAAGTAAATAAAGCGACATTGGTGAAAAAAATGGATGAGATCCGTTTGAATAAGAAAATCGATGGAATAGCTGAAGTACGAGATGAAAGTGATAGAACTGGTCTGCAAATTGTCGTTGAATTGAAAAAAGACGCCAATGCTCAAGGAATTTTGAATTATTTGTTCAAAAACACTGAGCTACAGATCAATTACAATTTCAATATGGTCGCTATCGATCATATGACTCCGCATCAAGTTGGACTGAAAGACATTTTAAGAAGTTATATCGAGCATCGAAAGCAAGTCATAACAAAACGCAGCCAATTCGATTTAGCCAAAGCTCAAAAAAGACAGCATATCGTAGAAGGACTGATGAAAGCTTTATCGATTCTGGATGAAGTAATCGCAACGATTCGTGAAAGTAAAGACAAAAGAGACGCCAAAAAGAATTTAGTCGACGTTTTCCAATTTACAGAAGAACAAGCAGAAGCAATCGTCACATTGCAACTATATCGTTTGACGAACACAGATATCACAGAGCTTCAAAAGGAATCTGAAAGCTTGATTGCACAAATCACAGAGTTGAATAAAATCCTTTCAAACGACAAAGAGCTTTTCTCTGTTATGAAAAAAGAATTGCGAGAAGTGAAAAAAAATTACTCTTCCGCTCGTCTGACGACAATCGAAGACGAAATCGAAGAAATCAAAATTGATACGCAAGTTTTAGTGGCGCAAGAAGACGTAATCGTCAGTGTGACACGAGAAGGCTATGTGAAGCGAACAAGCCTTCGTTCTTATAGTGCTTCCAAACCAGAAGAAATCGGGATGCGAGAAGGCGACTACTTGCTGTACTCAGGTGAATTGAGCACATTGGACCATGTTCTTCTGATTACGAATAAAGCAAATGTGATCTACCGTCCTGTTCATGAACTACCCGATTTGAAATGGAAAGATGCTGGCGAACACATTTCTCAAACAATCTCCAATCTGTCTGTAGATGAATCGATCTTAGCTGTTTTCCCATATCAAAAAATCCAAGCAGAGAAAACATTTGTATTCATCAGTAAGAATGGATTGATCAAGCAAACACGAATGACAGAGTTCGAACCATGGCGCACCTACAAGAGCCGTCCGCTCAGCTGTATGAAGCTAAAGGCGGAAGAAGATGAACTTATTGCTGTATATCTGAAAGAAGATCAGCCAGGCCTAGATGTGTTCTTAGTAACGCATCAAGGAATGGGCTTGCGCTATCCTTTAACAGATGTTCCCGTTGTTGGAGCAAAGGCAGCTGGAGTGAAGTCTATGAATTTGAAAGATGGAGATAGGATTGTCAATGGGCTGCTTGTGTTAGCAGACGGAGATACGCCGATCGTAATCGTTACTCAGCGAGGAGCCGTGAAACGCATGCTTGCTCAAGAAATCAGCCAAACTTCACGTGCGAAGCGGGGAGTGACGGTCATGCGTGAGCTGAAAAAAAATCCGCACCGTATTATCTATATGTCGGAAGGAAGATCAAAAGAAATAACCTTGATGAATCAAAAAGGACAACAGATAACGATTGATCCAACGGATTTTCCTATAGGTGATCGAACATCGAATGGTTCGTTTGCTATGGACGCGAAAAAAGGTGGAGAAGTCATCGAAGTCATCGATGCTCCTGAGATTTTCATCGAATCATAACTGTTATGGTATTTTAATGAAGAGGCACCATCTGTATTAATACAGATGGTGCCTCTTTTTCATTCATTTTTAATAAATCCTTATACGTTTGCAAAAAAAGATGAAAGTGTTCACAATGCTTAAATATTGGTATATCAACGTTACTTGCAATATACATAGATAAAACATAAAAATTGTTAAATAAAAAACAAGAAAACCCTTGCAAAGATAAGGTGCTGTGTTATACTAATCACGTAAAAACTGTTACATAAAACAGAAATTTAGGAGGTCCATACAATGGAGCAATGGAATGGATTTAAAGGTACCAAATGGAAAGAAGGCGTAGACACTAGAGACTTTATTCAAAACAACTACACTGAATATCGCGGTGATGACAGCTTTTTGGAAGGCCCAACAGAAGCAACAGAAAAATTATGGGATGAATTGCAAAAGCTGAATGATATCCAATTCGAACGTAACGGTGTTTATGATATGGACACAGAAATCGTATCAACCATTACTTCCCACGATGCAGGCTATTTGGATAAAGATTTGGAAAAAATCGTCGGTCTACAGACAGACAAACCTTTGAAACAAGCATTCATGCCGTTTGGTGGAATCAATATGGCTAACAATGCGCTGAAAAGCAATGGCTATACACCAAACGATGAATTAACACATGTTTTCACTGACTGGCGCAAAACACATAATCAAGGGGTGTTTGATGCTTATACTGCTGAAATGCGTGCAGCTCGTAAAAACAAAATCATTACAGGGCTTCCAGACGCTTACGGTCGCGGACGTATCATCGGCGACTATCGTCGTGTGGCATTGTATGGAATCGACTATTTGATGGAACAAAAGAAAAAAGATCATGATATGACTGGTTATCATACGATGAGTGAAGAAGTGATTCGTTTACGTGAAGAAATCACTGAACAATATCGTGCATTAGCACAAATGAAAGAAATGGCTGCAAAATACGGCTATGATATCTCTAAACCAGCTGCAAATGCAAAAGAAGCTGTCCAATGGTTATACTTCGGTTATTTAGCAGCAATCAAATCACAAAATGGCGCTGCGATGTCAATCGGACGTATCTCAGCATTCCTTGATATCTATATCCAACGTGATTTGGATAATGGAGTAATCACAGAAAAAGAAGCGCAAGAATTGATCGATCACTTAGTAATGAAATTACGTATGGTCAAATTCGCGCGTACACCTGAATACAACCAATTATTCTCAGGATTCCCTATCTGGGCTACTTTATCCATTGCTGGTATGGGCTTAGATGGTCGTTCATTAGTGACGAAGAATGATTTCCGTCTGCTTCATACATTGACAAATATGGGACCTTCACCAGAACCAAACTTGACTGTTTTGTACTCTGAACACCTTCCAGAAGGATTCAGAACATATGCGAGCCGAATCGCTATCGAAAGTTCTTCGATTCAGTTCGAGAATGACAATCAGCTTCGTGAACAATGGGGTTCTGATGATTGTGCGATTGCTTGCTGTGTATCAGGAACAGTTGTTGGAAAAGACATGCAGTTCTTTGGTGCTCGTGCTAACTTGGCTAAAACACTATTATATGCTATCAATGGTGGGGTCGATGAAGTGACTGGCGCCCAAGTTGGACCAGAATATCGTCCAATCACATCAGAAGTACTAGATTTTGAAGAAGTGAAACATAACTTCATGAACATGATGGATTGGTTAGCAGAACTATATGTCAATACGTTGAACATCATTCATTACATGCATGATAAGTATTCTTATGAAGCAGCTCAGCTTGCCTTGATGGATTCTGACTTGCAACGCACATTTGCTACAGGTATTGCTGGAATCTCTCATGCGGCAGACAGCTTGTCAGCCATCAAATATGCAAAAGTAAAAGCAATCCGTAATGAAAAAGGAATAGCAGTTGATTTTGAAGTAGATGGCGACTTCCCTAAATACGGAAATGATGATGACCGTGCAGATGAATTAGTTTCATGGATCTTGGAATACTTCATGGGACAAATCAAACGTCATAAAACTTACCGCAACTCAAAACCAACAACTTCATTATTGACGATTACTTCAAATGTTGTTTACGGTAAAAATACAGGAAATACTCCTGATGGCCGTGAAGCTGGAAAACCACTTGCGCCAGGAGCAAACCCAAGTTACAATGCAGAACAAAGTGGGTTATTAGCCAGCCTGAACTCAACAGCTAAAATGAATTACGGTTGTGCATTGGATGGAATTTCAAATACCCAAACAATCAATCCTTCTGGTCTTGGAAAAGAACAAGATACAAGAATCGAAAACTTGCGTAATGTCTTAGACGGATACTTCTCAAAAGGCGCTTATCATTTGAATGTCAATGTATTTAGTAATGATCTATTACGTGATGCAATGGAAAATCCAATGAAATATCCGAACTTGACGATCCGGGTATCTGGTTATGCAGTTAAATTCCGTGACTTGACAAGAGAACAACAACTAGATGTCTTGATGAGAACGTCACACGATAGAATGTAAAAAGTTTGTGAAACAGCCTTTCGACTCAGTGCCGAAAGATCGTTAGATATCCTTCGCATCATAATCGAATGATCAGTATGCTTATTTGAAAGACACGATTTACAGGGGCAGGACATGTATGTTCCGTCCCTGTAAATTTTACACATAACGAAGCGGTGATTGCCAAAAATTTTGTTCAAAAAGCTTCGCTTCGACAGCTAACTTGTACTTAAAATGAAATCAAAGAAAAGATGTGAATTTAAATGGAAGAAAAAACAATCGGCTATGTTCATTCTATCGAAACTTTCGGTTCAGTAGACGGCCCTGGACTGCGCTTTGTCGTGTTTATGCAAGGATGCCGCATGCGTTGCCAATTCTGTCACAATCCTGATACTTGGAATATTGGCGGAGGGAAAGAGTACTCAGCAGATGAACTTTTAGATAAAGCGGAACGCTTCAGACCTTACTGGGGAGATAAAGGTGGTATTACTGTTAGTGGCGGAGAGCCTCTATTGCAGATCGATTTTTTGATCGAACTATTTAAAAAAGCAAAAGAGCGGGAAATGCATACCACATTGGATACATGCGGAAAACCTTTTACGTATGAAGAACCCTTCTTCTCTCGTTTTCAAGAATTGATGAAGTATACAGACTTACTGTTATTTGATATCAAACACATCGATAATGAAGAGCATAAAAAACTAACGCATTGGGACAATGAAAATATTTTAGAAATGGCGCAATATTTGTCAAAAATCAACAAACCGGTTTGGATTCGCCATGTACTAGTCCCTGAGCGAAGTGATTATGATGAATATTTGATCCGACTAGACAACTTTATCCAAACCTTGTCAAATGTAGACAGAGTAGAGATCCTTCCTTACCATACGATGGGAAAATACAAGTGGGAAACACTTGGTTTGAAATATCCATTAGAAGGGATCGAACCACCTACAAAAGAACGTGTCGAAAATGCTAAACGATTGCTTCATACAGAAGAGTATACAAAATATTTAACGCGATAGAACGCATCGGAAAGAAGTTAAGTATTGCTTCTTTCCGTTTTTTTGCTATTATTAAATAGGAGAAATCACAAAGGAGCGAATGACATGTCAAAAATTTTAGTTTTTGGTCACCAAAATCCAGATACAGATGCAATTGGGGCAGCCATTGCCTTTTCACACTTGCAAAATGAATTAGGTAACGAAACAGAAGCAGTTGCTTTAGGTACACCTAACGAAGAAACACAATACGCATTAGACCACTTTCAACTATCTGCACCACGAGTAGTAGAGTCAGCTAAAGCAGAAAATGCCGATGTCATGCTTGTGGATCATAATGAATTCCAACAAAGTATTTCAGATATCAGCGAAGTAAATATTTTGGCTGTAGTAGACCACCATCGTATTGCAAACTTTGAAACAGCTAATCCATTGTACTATCGTGCAGAACCAGTTGGATGTACAAGTACGATCATTTTAAAACTATATAAAGAAAACCAAGTAACGATCCCTAAAGAAATTGCTGGGATTATGCTTTCAGCTATCATTTCAGATACATTGTTGTTCAAATCGCCAACATGTACGCCTGAAGACGAAGCAGCTGCAAAGGAACTTGCAGCAATTGCTGAAGTAGATCTAACTGCCTATGGTCTTGAAATGTTGAAAGCCGGAACGAATCTAAGTGATAAATCAGCTGCGGTTCTTCTTGATTTGGATGCAAAAAGTTTCCCAATGGGCAGTTCCAATGTGCGTATCGCTCAAGTCAATACAGTGGACCTGAATGAAGTGATGGATCGACAAGCAGAACTAGAAGCAGCGATGGAAGAAGAAATGAAAGCAAATGGCTACGATTTATTCGTATTAGTTGTCACAAATATCTTAGACAGCGATTCAGAATTACTTGTTGCTGGTAAAGGTAAAGAAAAAGTAGAAGAAGCTTTCCAAACAACTTTGACCAATAACCGAGCTTTGCTTAAAGGTGTCGTTTCACGTAAAAAACAAGTCGTACCTCAGTTGACGGCTGTATTCAGCTAATCAAATGGTAGGATGAAGCATTCAAAGTGAATGGGATAAGCGATTGAATAAAAAGAAACACAGAACATACTAAAAGTCTAAGAAATGGAGGAGAATAACAGTCAAACATGACTCTTGTTCTTCCTCCTTTTTATGTAAAAGCCTTTTAAGTAAAATAAAATGGATAGAAAAGAGAACATATATGAACTATTATTATTCAAAAAATAAGGAAAATTTTTATCAAAAACTGACCGGTGATCCGCTTTTTTCTTTATTGACCGATTATCTATATGAACATCGAGAAAAAGAAACGATTCTAAGAGAATTGAAAAAAGAATTTCCGCAAAACAAATTTTCTCATTTTCTTGATCTATTGATCGATGCAGGATTAATCAAGAGAGAAGAACGAAGATATCATTTGAACTTTCCAGTATTTGATTCCAACGATTACTTGCAACAAGCCACTTCGGCTGCTGAAACCATAGCCGACCAATTGAAGAGACTCTCTGTTGCTGAACAAAAATTAGCGATGGGAGAAGTTATTTGGGCGTATTGTTTTGAAGATGAACGAAAAGAAGCGTATTTTTATGGAGTAAGAAACAGCCGAGAGACAGAATTGCTGAGAACGACTGCTGGAAATCAGAAGTACCGTTTTATTACACTTTCCTCTAAAGAACACTTTCCGCTTACGTTGGCTAATTATTTTTTTATACAAAAGAATCAGCTTCCTGTAACGAAGGCATTCAAAGAATTAGCCGAACTTATTGGAGATGTAAATGAAGCGTACTTTTTTGATCAAATAGAAGTTATCGTTGACAGGATACGTAAAAATAAATATAAAAATCGTCGGCCTAGTATTTTCCATCAGTCACTACTTGTGACGGATACCATAAAGGAAGAAGAATCATTTACACTAGTATTGCCTATTGTCGAAAAAAACAATCTTGAGATCGAATTTCCAACATTGGATCCTTCATTGACAATGGAGGAAACGGCCTTTCTTAAACGACAAATCTTTTCTGAGCTGAGCAAGAAATTTATGCCGCATGCATTTTCTTATATCAAAGAATATGGAACAATATAGAACAGCTTTGGTGAGTAGAATCTAAGAGAGCAGTAAGCAAAAATCAGGTGTTTATACTTATAAAATACATTTTAAGTTGATCAACCTATTGGAAATGATACCCTTTTCATCTATAATGATATAAGAATTAAATATGTTTGATTTGCAGGGGGACGCTATGGCGTTGAGAAGGTAAAACCTGACCCTTTGAACCTGTTGGTTGATACCAGCGTAGGGAGCAAATGTCTTTTTTGTTGATACAAAAGGCATTCTTCTTACTTGAAGAATGCCTTTTTACTTTTTAAGGAGGGAAAAGTAGTGAAAAAAGTACTTAGTATTGCAGGATCAGATTGTAGTGGGGGAGCTGGTATACAAGCCGATTTAAAAACATTTTCGGCGCATGGTATTTATGGTATGTCTGTTATCACTTCTGTAGTTGCTGAAAATACGGCTAGAGTCATTTCCTATCAAAACATTTCACCGCAAATTATTAATGAACAAATGGATGCTGTTTTTGAAGATATTTTCCCAGAAGCTGTAAAAATTGGCATGCTCTCTTGTGAGGAAACAATGCTTGCTATTACAGCCGGATTAAGAAAATGGCACCCTCATAATATTGTGGTTGATCCAGTGATGTATGCTAAAAATGGGGATGCTCTAATGGAACCAAAGGCAATTAATACGCTGATTGAATCAGTTCTTCCTTCAGCTACCCTAATCACACCGAATATTCCAGAAGCTGAAAAAATAGCTAGGTACTCAATTTCATCAGTAACTGATATGGAATCAGTTGGACGGATCATTTACGAAACTTGTGGTACTTCTGTTCTTATTAAAGGCGGACATAAAATAGGAGAAGCAACTGATGTTCTTTTTGATGGGAAACAGTACTATTACTACACGTCTGAACGAATCAATACTAAAAATACTCATGGTACAGGCTGTACCTTTTCTTCCGCTATCGCCGCTCAACTAGCTTTGGGAAAATCGTTGGACCAAGCTATACAACAAGCAAAACAATATATCACTACTGCAATTCAGCATTCCTTAGAAATTGGCCAAGGTCACGGCCCAACCAATCATTTTTATTCACTATATAAAAACGGTCTGAAGGAGGAATGAGCAAATGAATACATTTATGCAAACTGCCATCCAGAAAGTTCGATTAAACGCTCCTTTGATTCATCACATAACAAACTATGTAACGGTCAATGATTGTGCTAACATCACCTTAGCAATTGGTGCTTCTCCTATCATGGCAGATGATGCACAGGAAGTGCTTGAAATAACTACGATGTCAAATGCATTAGTTCTAAATATCGGTACATTAAATGAACGTACAATTGTCTCTATGCTTCTTGCAGGAAAAAAAGCGAATGAACTTGGCATTCCAATTATACTTGACCCTGTTGGAGCTGGAGCATCTCGATTTCGAAATGAAACAGTTAAAAAACTATTAAATGATATTCATTTTTCAGTTATTCGAGGAAATATATCTGAAATGTGTTTTTTAGCTGGATTGAAAAGTAGCACTAAAGGTGTGGATGCTTCACTTGAGGATATAGGAAAAGAAAACGAAGTTGAGGAACTTGCTTTATCACTTGCTTCTTCTCATCAATGTATTACAGCCATTACAGGTAAAACAGATATTGTCTCTGATGGTATTCAAACCATTCAAGTTAAAAATGGTTGTTCTGAAATGAGCCGTATTACAGGAACTGGCTGCATGTTGACTTCTTTGATTGCGAGTTTCTGCGGTAGCTGTCCTAATTCTCTTTTTGAATCAACGACAAGTGCAGTGATTGCAATGGGCATAGCAGGTGAATTATCCTATGAAAAATCAAAAGAATTAGGAACAAGTAGCTTTCGAATGAATCTTATTGATGAAATCAGTAAAATGAGCGACCAGAAACTAGTACAGCGAGGTAAATATTTTGAAACTAAACATTGATTATCGTTTGTATTTAGTAACTGATCCACACTTATTCAGCACCAATACATTGACTGAAGCAATTGAACAAGCAATAGAAGGTGGTGTTACTTTAGTACAACTTCGAGAAAAAGAATTGGATTCCGGCCCATTTTATGAGGAAGCTCTAGAAATCAAACAACTAACAAAAAGCCAGAATATTCCTTTAATTATCAATGATCGTGTAGATATCGCTTTAGCGTGTGACGCTGATGGGATTCATATTGGTCAATCTGATTTGCCCATTGAAACCGTTCGAAAACTAATTGGAAAAGATAAAATAATCGGTGTTTCTGTCCAAACCCTTCAAGAAGCAATTGAAGCAGAAAACGGCGGTGCAGATTATCTAGGGATTGGTGCAATGTTTCCTACAACTACTAAAGAAGACGCGATTCAAGTAACAAATGATGAACTAAAAAAGATTTGTCAAAAAGTTTCTATTCCTATTGTATTAATTGGTGGAATAAACCAGCAAACAATCCCGTATTTTAAAGACTTTCCCATCCAAGGATTTGCGGTTGTTTCAGCTATATTAGCTAAAAATAAGATTAAAGAAGCTAGCCAAGAACTTTTACGATTAATTGATCAAACAATTTCTAGTTAACAAATATTATTTTCTAGTTACTTAACAAAAATTACTTTATTACCATATAAAGATAAAAAATCGGCCATTTAAAAAGAAAATGACAGGTAAGCATATAAGAGGGGGCTGTGACAAAAGACTTGTCACAGTCCCTTCTTATTTCTTGAAGCTGACCACTTCGGTCACAATCTCTTTTTAGTCAGGTTAAGACAATATTTTCTAGAGCATCAACTATTGCTGTAAAATGAATGATCAAATGATAACAGTATGATCGTTTCATGTTCTGTACATTGAAATAGACTTATAGTAGACCAACTATTTTAACGTAAATAACCGCCATTATTTAAGTCGAAAGTAGCACCGGTATAATGAGAACTTTCCTCTGAAAGTAAAAAATGGACAGTATCAGCAACATCTGACGGTAAAACTGGATCTTTGATTAGATGGTGCTGCTGGTATTCTTTCTTTCGCCATTCTGGAATGGTAGCCATCATTTCTGTATCTACCATTGTGGGAGCAACAGCGTTTACTAAAACTTGTGGAGAAAAGCGTAAAGCCAAGCTTTTAGTCAAACCAAGCAAAGCTGCTTTGGATAAACCATATAAGGCATCTGAACTACCTTCTTGGCCAGAGATAGAAGAAATGTTAATTATTCTCCCTTGAGTTTCTTTATCTATAAGATGCTGAATGAAAAATTTTGAGAATATTGTAGCACCTTTAATATTTATTTGTAAAACTCGATCGATCGCAGATTCATCGTAGTCCAATAAACTTAATGCATTGTATACACCTGCATTATTAACTAAGCCGTAAAGTGATTGAGCCGAAATGTTTGTAAAAAAACTTTCTACAGCTTGATAATCAGTCACATCAACGCAAGCGAGTGTAAGATTTGGATGGGAAGAAAAATTCCCTAGCTTATCTTTATTATTATCAACAGCAATAACTTGATAACCAGCCTTTAACAAACGATTCGTAAGTGCTTGGCCGATTCCACCAGCTGCTCCAGTTATGATTACTTTTTTCATTATTTTCCCTCCAAGTGATAGATGAACATGTTTGTTTCTAGAATAACTATTTCTTACTATACAACTTAAATTGTTTTTCGTATAGATGAATTATATTTTGTTATATTTTTAAGTGAAAAAAGAAATTAACTTTGATTCAAACAAATTGATTTTTTTATGTGAGTTATTGGTGAAGACTACTATTTATACACAGAAAAAGTGATAAGAAGTATTTTATTATTTAAATTCTGGAAATGTTTTTCAGTTATCATAACAAGTGTTATAATGTATGAGAATTGACAGTTTTTTGAAAGAGGTTCTTATAGCGACAAGCAAAAAAGTTTAAAAAAGATAATTGTTGATCAATTGAGACCTCTGATTGATCAGTAGACTAACTATAAATTTAGGAGAATAACATGCGAGAGAGTGTATCTTTAAAAACAATTTCAGAAGAAGATTTGAGAGATATTTGGGAAATCAGTTTTGGGCCAAAAGCAGATTTGGAATGGATGAAGTTCAACGGCCCCTATTTTAAAGACCCAGTACAAACATGGACAGAATTTTCTACAGGATATGGGCGATCACTTATCAATAGTCCAATGAGCAAGGCTATAATGTTTGATCATAAGATAGTAGGATTGGTTACTTCCTATTGGGCTGATTCTAATTTAAAACAATGGTTAGAAGTTGGGATCTCGATATATGATTCTAGCATTTGGGGCAAGGGAATCGGAAGTATTTCTCTTTCTTTATGGTTAAAAGAATTATTTGAGTATTTTGCCTATCTACCACATATTGGATTCACTACATGGTCTGGAAACAAAGGAATGCAAAAAATTGGTGAGAAATGTGGAATGACAAAGGAAGGAGTCATAAGAAAAGTTAGGTTTTTAAATAATCAATATTATGATTCAGTCAAGTATGGCATTCTAAGGGAAGAACTAGCCGATTAGATTAGGAAGTCCAGTTGGTGATCCAGAATCACTCAGAAACGAATGGTAAGTCATTATTAATCATCTATCCAATCTTGGGTTATTTTTTTAGATTGAAGTGTTTAAAACTAAAAAAGCATTTATGAAGTCGTAATAGTCAGGCTTCAAAATGCTTTTTATTTTGTTTCTTTTTTCTTTGCCACATAAATACACCTAGACTGACGATGAAGAGCATATCCAACAGATTTCCTGCGACTTGGATCGTCGAAGGGTTGGCCAATGGTATCAACGCAAGGACAAAAAAGGAAAACAAGCTGTAGATAAAACATGTGACAGGAACTAATCGAAAGAAGAGCGGACATTTCAATTGGCTAAAAATTAGTGAAAAAATAAAATAGGTGAAAATAGATAAAATCACGACTAAACCATTCATGATAAAGAAGAAAAGCGTATTGTGATTAAACGAATAAAAAAGGATAGCTAAAAAAGAAAACGTTTTAAATGCAATCAATACACCTGAAGCTTCATTTAACGTACCAGGATGTCGATGAAAAAAATAGGCACCGAAATACACAGAAAACATCAAGCCGCATAGAGAAGATAGAATCAAAAAAAACGGATTTTCTTCGGTTTCTGTAATATCAGAATGATCCAAAAGCAACCAGCCTAATGCACTAGAAGGCGCATGTGAGGTCTTAACGTACGAATAACATAGAAAAAATAAAATCGTCAAAGTTGCAAAAAAAGAGCCTAAATGTAAAAAATTAGTTGTTTTACGTTGAATTTCCATAATATCTCCAAATTAAATTGATAAGTATATAAAGTATAATAACAAATCAATGAGTATATGTCGATGTTTTTTAATCAAAATTATAAATAAAAACTGTCGAACATCTAAAATTTAATTTATATGTTCGACAGTTTTTTAGTTTGTGAGTTATTTTCCTTGTCTTTTTCTTACTTTTTTAGTCCAAAAACCACCTGAAATATATTTTGGTTCATATGAGATGATGAAAGCACGCTCTTCAATTTCTTTGATCAGACGATACAGTTCACGTTCGCTTTTTCTAGGAGAAAGTATTTCCAGGACCAGTCGCTCGCCTTCTAGACCCATTGCAGAAGTTTGTGTCACACCGTAACCGTGTTCTCTCAGTATACCAGGCAAACTTTTATCTTCCGCGCTATTTGCTGGCAAAATCGTTGTGACCATGATGTATCCTAATGCCAGCTTGTCTTCAATCAAAATCCCAACACTGATACCTACTGCGTAACCTAACGCATAGACAAATAAATTCAGCGGATTATCTAAACGATCCAATATAAGAGATAGCCCCACGATATAGATCGTGATCTCAACCATACTGACAAGGGGAGCAATCAGCCGGTAGCCTTTCATTGTCAGCATAAAACGTAACGTGTTCAAAGTGATATAAGCAAAATTGATGAGGAAGATCATCCCCAACATTTTAGGATCAATCATTTGTAAAACTCCTTTCATTTGTATAACAACAATATCAAAAAAAATCGTAAGTGAAGAAAAATTGAAACTTTATTGGTACCAAAAAATGATAAAATGATTATAATAGAATTATAAAGATAGGTTAGGTGATTAAAATGAAAACGGTCAATCGAGTGTTTTGTGCCAGCCACGTGCTCAGTCTCCTTCTCAGTATATACTTAGGTGTCTATGCGATTCAACAGCCAATTGATGTAGAGAACATTGTTTTTCAGATGTCGCTGACAGATGGTTTGATTCTAAGCGTTTTTTTCTTTTTGATACTATTTATTGGTAATATTTTCGGTAGCGTTGCCAGTTTTTTGAATTTCTCTATTTATCCTCTCCTTTCGCTAGCATTAGGAGTGGTGGGGCTTTGTTCCCTATTCTTATTTCCTGAGCCATTCAGTCCTGCATTTATATTATTTGGTATACTGAACCTGTTCCAGACGACTGTCGGATCATGGTTGCTATGGCGATCAGGAAATTTAATGAAAATAGGTGAGTAACCATTGAATCCAATTATATTGAAACGTTCTGTCAATCAAATTCCAGTGTTAGAGGTTGTCCTGAAAGAATTAAGAGAAGAACGGATTCCCGTTGTTATCTATTATCACGGATGGCAGACAAGTAAGGAGTTAGTTTTGACACAAGGAAGGAAAATTGCACAGCAAGGTATTCGTGTGATCCTGCCAGATGCGATGAATCATGGGGAACGCAAACAGCCAATTTCTTCTATTCCATCCTATACATTTTGGGATAGTATCTACGGGAACTTGTTTGAGTTTGACACGCTTATCAAGCATTTAGAAAAAAGAGATCTTTTACATGATCGGCTTGCAGTTGGCGGGGTTTCGATGGGTGGAATGACAACATGCGCGTTGCTAGCTAAGCATCCTCATATAGCAGCAGGTGTATGTTTGATGGGTTCTCCTGCACCTCTGGAATATGGGAAAGAAATTGCAAGAAGAGCGTCAGAATACAATTATATCTTGCCAAAAGACTATTTTGATTTGATCTCGTGGGTCAAGAGTTATGATTTATCATTGCAGCCGGAAAAGTTAGCTGGACGCCCTCTGTTCTTTTGGCATGGACAAGCAGATGAAAAGATTCCTTATATACAAACGGAAAGATTTGTAGAAAAAAACCGGCATGAGCCTTACGGAAAAGAAATTGTTTTTCGTTCCTCCAAAACACAGCGACACATGGTACAAATACCACTGATGGAGGAAGCTTCCGCTTTTTTAGCAAAGAATTTGATAAAAAAATAGAAATAGCTGAATCGGAAAATCACTTAAGGAGGATAGGAGATTTTCTGATTTTTCTTTTGGGCTATAATGAACCCTGTTAGGAAAATTTGGTATAATTGGTAGTAAGAACGACAACATGTTAGAAAGGAAGAGAGCATGCCCACTTTAGCAGATGTTGCAAAACGTGCCAATGTTTCAAAAATGACGGTTTCTCGAGTCATCAATCATCCGGAACAGGTGACGGATGAATTGAAAGAGTTAGTTTTCTCAGCAATGGCTGAACTGGATTACCGCCCAAATATTGCTGCAAAAGCACTTGTCACGAATCGGTCACAGATCATCAAATTATTTATACTGGAAGAAATCGACACAACTGAGCCATATTACATGAATTTGCTGATGGGGATCGCTAAACGGATCGGAAAAGCGCATTATTCTCTCCAACTAGTTACAAATGACGCATTCGATGTCGGTTCTTGTGATGGATACATCATCACAGGTGTCAGAAAAAAAGACTTCGATTGGATTGACCGCTTGGAAAAACCAGTTGTTTTGTTTGGAGAAAATTGTGAAGGATATGACTATGTAGACAGCGATAATGAATATGGTACAGCAAAAGCAACTCAATATGCCTTAGAAAGAGATTACCAAACAGTTATTTATATCGGGATCGAAGTGGATGAATCTTTTGAACTTTCAAGGGAAGCTGGTTACTTATCTGTGATGAAGGAAGCTGATCTTCCAAGTAAGATCTTGCGATTTCCAAATCATTCGACAGAAGTAGAAAGATATATGATAGAAAACTGGGCAGGTTTCACCGATAAAACTTGTTTTGTATGCAGCTCAGATCGACTGGCACTAGGAGCGGTAAGAGGAATTGTAAATGCTGGTGGGCACTTGCCGGAAGAATTTGGTGTGATCGGCTTTGATGGCGTGTTTTTAGACCAAATCAGTTCGCCTAAATTGACAACGATCAAGCAAGATATTATCCGTATGGGGGAAGTATGCGGGGAAATGTTGCTGAAAAAAATAGAAGAGAAAGGGGCAAGTCAAGGTTATCGTCGTTTTTTCCCTGAACTAGTCATCAGAGAAACGACAAATTAAGCCTCATTACTTTTTATATATTTATGAAATTCATCGCTATTTTCTTAAAATAATCAGCGCATTGCTACTGAAAACAAAAAATCTGTGCTATTATTGAGAAAAGTTCCATTTTTGAGAAGGATGGTTTGAATGAAAGAAATCAGACGAAAACATTTCCGTTTTCCTGCGTATGATGACGAGTTAGGCGTAAAATTAACCAGCGAGAAGAAGCGGGTATTATTTGACGGACAGGAAGATCTTTTGACTGAACAGAATCAGCACCCGTTTGAACAAATGAAAGAATTCCATTTCACGAACACAAACACTGAACAGGTCCGACGCAAGCGCCGTGCAACAAATGGATTGAAGTCAGCTCCGCGTAAGGAAAATTTGGAAAAACATAAAGAAAAATTACCGGATTATACTGGACATCATCAATCAGAACTCACGTCGACTGGACGGAAAAAACTTTTTGGTGAGTCTTCTCGTCCTGTCAGGCAAAGTGAAACGAGGACAGAGTCTCGAAATACTATGAGAAATTCATCTGTGGACACAAAGGTACGGGAACGTTCTTATTTTGTTCCTAAATATGTACCTGCATCCATTATTCCAGACCCTAGAGAAAGTAAAATTTCTGAAGAGCATTTGATTGAATCAATGAAAAAAACAGATGACTCTTATCTGTTGTTTGATACAGAACCAACGCCTTATCAAGAAAAAAGAAATGATGAGCCGTCTGTACGCACGTTCAATCGAACAAAAACATTAGAAGAAACAAAGCAGTCAGAAGAAAAAAAATCGAAAAAAAGCCATGGTATCTTAGAACGTTCACTGCAAGGGCTGATTGACGATCAGGGAAATTCTTTAGGAGAGAATAGCTATTTTAAATAAGAAAAATACAACCTTGTATTATGTTATAGTGAGGAAGGAAACGCTGCGGCGTTTCTTTTTTATACTCTACTCGAAAGATTATATCGTAACCTAATCTTTTTTTCTTAGCTGATGTTTTCTGCCGTGAGCAAGAGGAGAAAGGGTGAAGAGTAAAAAACAAACTATTTTCACAGATTGTCTGCAAAAATAGTCTGTTTTCATATTTTTATAAAAAATTTTATTGAAAGAATATACGTTGTAGTTTACATAATGATTTTTCAGTAAAGTGAATAAAATAGTAAAAATAAGAATCAGTGCTCTAACTGTTCAAGAGGATCAAGTGGTTCAAATGTTTCTGTAGTCTGTTTTGCTTCCAATTGGGGCAAAACAGGTCCAATTTCCAGATACTTCACTTTATTCAATGTATAAGATAGAATAGAACAGCTAAGCAATGTATACAGAAAATGTGTGAGATCCAAATAAAGCAAGGAGACAACTAAAATACCAAAAGTGATCAAGAAAAGACTTTTGCCAATCTTAATATGAAAATATTTTTCAATGGATTGATAAATGATATCTGTTCCGCCTGTGCTTCCGCCAAATCGAAAGACGAGACCGCAACCAATGCCAGAAAGAATCCCGGTCATCAAACTATTGATCAGTAGACTATCTACAGCAAAATGTATATGAAGGCTTTCCCATAAATGTAAAAAGAAAACCAGCGCAAATGTTCCGACGATCGTCCGAAGAAAAGCGTGTTTTCCAAAAAGAAACAATGAGATAAGCAGTAAAGGTAAATTAAAAAGCAGCGAAGTGATAGAAGGCGCGAATCCAAAAAGATTATGCAAGAGCAAAGCAATACCAGTAACACCACCGTCTGCCAGTTTAGATGGAATATTGATGCCTGTCACAGCCAATCCATAGATTCCTGCGCCTAAAATGATTCCGCACAATTCTGTCAGTAAATTTAATTTTTTCATTTCTAGCCTCTTTTCTTTTGAAAATTTTCAGCAACCTCTTCATTATACTGACTTATACTCTTTCTTCAAGAGGAAAATGAAAAAAATTTATTTTTGGTTGTTTCTTCCAAATTATCAAAAAGGAGTGGAAAAATGCGAGCAGCAGACTTATTGACAATTCTTACAAAATCACCCAAAAAAACAGATTATCAAGGTGTTTTTTTGGCTCAAGACCAAAAACTGATTCCTGTGACAAGAATCCAGATAAATGAATCGTATCAATTCATCTTTGTGTTTGAACAAGGCAAAGCACCACTTGCTATGAAAGAGGTTTTTATTTTTT
The DNA here is from genome assembly GCF_007996925.1 of Enterococcus sp. NBRC 3427. Taxonomy (NCBI): domain Bacteria; kingdom Bacillati; phylum Bacillota; class Bacilli; order Lactobacillales; family Enterococcaceae; genus Enterococcus; species Enterococcus sp. NBRC 3427. Next base: position 99,831 of record NZ_BJLL01000002.1, read on the forward strand.
TGATGAAGAACCGTGAAAAAGCTGTTTATTATCAGTCAAAAGAAGAACTCATTCCGCTTTATGGAGTGAAAGAGATAGAAAATAAAGTGGTGATATAAGTAAAAATAAGAAAACAAAACGTTTATGATGCCAAAACAACCGTTTTTTACATTTTTGACAAAAAAGTGTCATGATACAGTATAATACTTGTTGAACAGGCCAATAAAGGTGTTCTCCCCCACGAGATTTCTACTTTATTGGCTGTTTCTTTTTATTTAAAAGAAAAGTTGTATATGAAAAAAGATACGGTTGATTCCGAGTGATCATTTCGTATAGATGTATTTGATTTTCGTTGTGAAGAAACGAGAACCAAAAAATCTATACGATTTTGCTGCTCGGATTCTTTTTTTATCCGCATATTTAGAGGTGATATTTCTATTAATTACTGACGCCTAGTAGGGTTAAGGCAAGTCAAGTTAGTTGGGAAAATGTAAAGAAATGTTTATACTTAAAGAATAACAGAAAGGAAGGTCGCATGAATAATTTTATACAAACATTAAGTGAAAGAAAAGGTGAGTTGCTGGAAGCTGCATTTCAACATCTGTCTATTTCTCTCATTTCTTTGCTGATTGCAGCACTGATTGCTATTCCTCTAGCAATTTGGGCAGCTAATCATAAAAAAATGGCAGAAGTCTTATTGCAGATCACGGGTGTGCTTCAAACGATTCCTTCACTTGCCTTATTAGGGTTACTTATCCCATTTGTAGGGATCGGAACTGTTCCAGCATTGATTGCACTTGTTATTTACGCTTTGCTTCCGATTTTCCAAAACACGTATATTGGTCTAGCTGAGATTGACCCGTCTATTGAAGAAGCGGCGGTAGCATTTGGTATGTCCAGAATGAGACGCTTGCTGAAAGTAGAACTTCCCATCGCATTGCCTGTCATTATCTCAGGTATCCGAACTGCCTTAGTTTTGATCATCGGTACGGCTACTTTGGCGGCATTGATCGGAGCAGGTGGATTAGGAACATTTATTTTATTAGGTATCGACCGCAACACACCAGTTTTGACATTGATTGGTGCAATCAGTTCTGCCTTGCTTGCCATTATATTCAGCGGATTGATTCGCTGGTTGCAGCATAAGAAACCTCGATATTCTATCATTACTTTAGCAGCCGTGGTGTGTTTAGTTGGGGGCGTTTCTTTATATCAGTCTGCCTTGTTTAAAAATGAAACCATCACGATTGCTGGAAAATTAGGAGCGGAACCTGAAATCCTGATCCAAATGTACAAAGAATTGATTGAAGACAACACAAAAACAGAAGTTGAATTAAAACCGAATTTCGGCAAGACTAGTTTTTTGTTCAATGCCTTGGATCAAGGGCAAATCGATATCTATCCTGAATTCACAGGGACTGTCCTAGAAAGCTTGGTGAAGGTACCTGAAGCAATGAAAAGTGCTGATTTGACAAAAGAAAAAACATATGACGAAGCAGAAGAATTATTGAACAAACAATTCGATATGACATTATTGAAACCAATGGCTTATCAAAATACGTATGCCTTGGCGGTCAAGAAATCTTTTGCAGACGAGCATCAACTTAAAAAGATTTCCGATTTAGCAGCAGTTTCTAATCAGATCAAAGCGGGATTCACACTGGAATTTATTGATCGTTCCGATGGATATAAAGGAATTCAAGAAGCATATGGATTGAATTTTTCAAGTGTACAAAGCATGGAACCAAGTTTGCGTTACCAAGCAATCAATAATGGAGATGTCAATATTGTGGATGCTTATTCCACAGATAGCCAACTCAAGGAGTATGATCTAGTCACTCTAGAAGATGATCAAGGGCTATTCCCAGCTTATCAAGGCGCGCCACTGATGAAAACAGATTTCGCCAAGGACCATCCTGAAATCGTTGAAGCGCTGAATAAATTAAGCGGAAAAATAACAGAAAATCAAATGATCAATATGAACTATCAAGTCAATGTCGAAAAGAAAAAACCGGCAGAAGTAGCACGAACCTTCCTGGAAAACGAAGGATTACTAAAGGAGGGAGATCAGTGACTAAATTAATCGAATTCAAACATGTGCAAAAAAAGTACGATGGAAAATATGTCATTGATGACCTAACTCTTGCAATCAAAGAAGGAGAAATCTTTGTTTTGGTTGGGCCTTCTGGTAGTGGAAAAACAACTACTTTGAAAATGATCAATGGATTATCTAAACCATCAGCAGGAGACATCTACTTCAAAGGAAAATCGTTAAATGAATATAATCTGCAGAAAATGCGGTGGAATATGGGGTATGTGCTGCAGCAAATCGCTTTGTTCCCGACCATGACAGTCAAGCAAAACATTGAAGTCATCCCTGAAATGTTAGGTTGGGAAAAGCAGAAAAGAGCAGACCGTGTAGATGAACTTCTTCAAAAAGTTGGCTTATCTCCTGATATTTATCGAGATCGTATGCCTAGAGAGTTGTCTGGAGGAGAACAGCAACGAATCGGAATCATCCGAGCTATTGCTGCAAGCCCAGATGTGATTTTGATGGACGAGCCATTTAGCGCATTAGATCCTATTTCAAGAAATTCATTACAAGAATTAGTTTTATCTTTACATGAAGAACTGGGAACGACCATCGTTTTCGTTACGCATAATATGGAAGAAGCAATCAAGCTAGGAGATCGTATTGCGTTTATGAAAGATGGAAAAATTATCCAATGCGACACACCAGAACAGTTATTGATGAATCCTAAAAATGAATATGTACGGCATTTCTTTGATGAACCGAAACAGACGAAAGAATGGCGAGTCGAAGATTTAGTCGTCAATGGATATTTTTTAAAAGAAGTACCAAAAAACAGTCATCAACAAGTTTGCCTTGATACGCCACTGAAAGAAGTGTATTCACTTCTTTCAGTGTACCCAAACATTGTGATAGTAGAAAAAGGAAAAAATATTGGTTCACTGACAAGTAAAGAAGTCTTTACTTTTTTAAGTAGAGAGGAGGAAGAAAATGAAAACATATGAGGCAATCGTCATCGGTTCAGGTGTGAGCGGCTTAAGTGCTGCTTACGGATTGAAAGAAGCAGGTAAAACAGTACTAGTGGTCGAAGAAGATCTATGGGGCGGGACTTGTCCTAACCGTGGATGTGATCCTAAAAAAGTCTTGTTGAGTGCAGTAGAAGCCCGTAATCGGATAAAACAATTGAATGGAAAAGGATTTAACGAGATCCCAACCGCTAATTGGGAAGAACTCCAAAAATTCAAACGCACATTCACAGATCCAGTTCCAGAAAATCGGAAAAAACAATTGGCAGAAGCTGGAATCGATCATCTTTCAGGGACCGCTCGTTTCTTAGACGACTCATCTATTGAAGTCAATGAAGAAGTTTTTCATGGAGATTACTTTGTTCTGGCAACAGGACAAAGACCCACGATCTTACCAGTGGAAGGAAAGGAATACTTGAAGACTAGTGCAGATTTTTTATCATTGCCTGTACTGCCTAAAGAAATTATTTTTATCGGCGGCGGATATATTGCTTTTGAACTGGCTACGATTGCCAATGCTGCAGGGAGTAAAGTAACCATTGTCCATCATAATCAACGACCATTAAAAGAATTTGAGGCGTCTTTGGTAGAGGAAGCCGTCCATCAAATGGAAGCATCTGGCATTCAGTTTGCTTTTGATGTTGAAACCCAAAAGATCATCTCGGAAGGATCTCGATATCGTTTAGTCGGAAAAGAGACGGAATTAGTAGCAGATATGATTTTTTGTGCGACTGGGAGACAGCCGAATACAGAATCTTTAGCACTTGAACAAGCGAATGTCGTCTTTGATAAACATGGGATTGAGGTCAATGATTATTTGCAAACGAGCAATCCAAAAATTTTTGCGTGTGGAGATATTGTTTCAAGGAAAACACCCAAATTGACACCAGTAGCCACTTTTGAAGGGAATTATGTAGCTAAGCGGATAACGGATGCAACAAGCGAACCTATCAAATACCCGATTATACCCACGATCGTCTACGCCAGTCCTAAACTTGCTGAAGTAGGAGTTACAAAAAGTCATACCTCTTCGTCAGATCAAGTGGTAGAGATGGATCTTACCAGTTGGTTCACCTATCATCGCGTCAATGAACCAGTTGCTAAGGCTGAATTGACCTTTGACCAGCAAAATTATTTGATTGGTGCTGCAGTGATTAGCGAGCAAGCAGATGAATTGATTGATGATTTGACACTAGTCATCAATCAAAAATTGACTAAAAAAGAGTTGGATAGCTATATCATGGGGTATCCGACATTGGCAAGTGATCTCTCCTATTTATTGAAATAATCAGCATGATAACTAAAGCGCTTGTTGCTTTTTCCTTCTTGTGCTACACTTTAAAAAATGAATACCTGTTTCTGGGGATGTCGTAGACGACATGAGAGTAAGTTGTGAACTTAGACCCATTGAACCTGTCAGTTAATACTGGTGAAGGGAGAAACATAGCAGACGCTTGAAGCGGGTTACTATGTCGTGCCCATTTCAAGCGTTTTTTGTTATCCATATTAGAAGAAAGGAGGCGTCTAAATGAAGAAAAATCTTTATCCAGCAGTCAGTATGGCATTCATTTTAATTATTTGGCAGATCGTTGTCTTAGTTTGGAAAATGCCCGCTTTTATTTTACCCGGACCTGCTGCTGTATTTTCTGCGTTAACAGCAGATGCACACGTATTGCTTTCCCATTCTGTCACAACATTAAATGAAGCAGTGATTGGTTTGGCAATAGCTAGCGTTCTTTCTTTTATTACTGCTTTGGTAATGGATTATTGGAAGTTCTTAGAAATGTCTTTTTATCCATTATTAGTGATTTCTCAAATGTTGCCAATCATGGTGTTAGGGCCATTACTGACCCTATGGTTTGGTTTCGGTATGCTTCCAAAAGTGATCCTTGTTGTCTTGATAAGCTATTTTCCGATCGTAGTTTCTTTTTCGGATACATTGAGGAAAGTATCAAAAGAGCAAATCATCTTTTTGAAAACGATGGGGGCAGATACAGGGAAGATTTATCGAATATATAAAATACCAGCGGGTTTATCCGGCTTCTTTTCCGGTTTAAAAGTGGCTGCTACTTATTGTGTCAGCGGAGCAGTCGTTGGAGAATGGCTAAGCGCTCAAGCAGGCTTAGGGTATTACATGATACGCGTAAAAAACAGCTACCAGATCGATAAAGTTTTTGCTGCGATCATTTGTGTCATTCTATTGAGTTTATTGCTGAATGGCGCTTGTTCATTATTGAAAAAAGGGTATTATCGTATGCTTTATATTTTTTAAGAGAAGGGGATCAAATGAAAAAATTATGGCTTTTATTACCGCTACTGTTGCTTTTATCCGCTTGTGGCACTGCAAAGGAAACAAGTAGCAAACAAGAAACAAAGGATTTGAAAAAAGTGACACTTGTTTTGGATTATGTACCGAATACTAATCATACTGGCATCTACCTAGCAAAAGAAAAAGGCTATTATAAAGAGGCTGGTTTAAATGTCCAAATCATCGAACCAGGAGATAATTCGACAAGTATTGGTCTAGTAGGTGCGGACAAAGCACAATTTGGTGTAAGTTATCAAGAAGATGTCACTTATGCTCACGCAGATGGACAGAATATACCAGTCAAAGCAATTGCTACAGTGATCAAACATAATACTTCTGGATTCGCCACCCTATCAGATAGTAACATCCATTCACCAAAAGATTTTGAAGGAAAAACATATGCAGGTTGGCAAAGTCCAAGTGAAGAAGCTGTCTTAAAAGCTGTGATGGAAAAAGACGGCGGTGACTTTTCAAAACTGACAATGGTAGGAAGCAATGGAGAAGGGCCAGAAAGCTTAGGAAAATCCTCAGATATCCAATGGTACTTTGAAGGTTGGGATATGATCAAAGCAAAAGAAGCGGGTATTGAACTAAACTATATCCCATTGAAAGAATTAGATGAACGGTTAGATTACTATACTCCGGTAATTATTACGAATGATCAACTGATCAAAAATGATCCAGAATTGGTACAGTCTTTTATGGATGCCACGAAAAAAGGCTATCAGGAAGCTATTAAGGATCCAAATGACAGTGCTAAACTGTTGCAAAAATATGCAAAAGAAAATGATCGGACGTTCTTAGAAGAATCACAAGCATTCTTGTCAAAAAATTATACGGATGATCCTGAGAATTGGGGATTGATGGAAGAAAAAGTTTGGCGCAATTATACAGCTTTTATGCAGGAAAACGGATTGATCAAGCAAGATGTACCTTCGCAAGAACTATTCACTAATCAGTTTATAAAATAGGAGTGATAGATATGTCAATCCAAATCAGCCACTTGAATGTAGTCATTGAAAACCTGAAAATATTAGAAGACATCCATTTCACTATCCCTAAAGATACCTTTACATCGATTGTCGCGCCAAGCGGAGCCGGTAAGTCAACATTGTTGAAAACTTTAACAGGAGTCCAGCCTATGACTTCTGGAACGATCAAAGTAGACGATCAAAAAGTAACTGGTCTCCATACAGCATTTAGTTATATGCCGCAAGAAGATATGTTACTTCCTTGGCTGAGCGTCTATCAAAACGTTACGTTATATCAAAAAATCAATCATCTAACAATCAATGAAGAACAAGTAAGGGATTATCTGGATATCTTTGGGTTAAACGGCTATGAACATTTTTTGCCGGAACAATTATCTGGCGGGATGAAGCAGCGAACGGCCTTGTTACGAACAATCATGAATCCTTCTTCTTACTTGCTTCTTGATGAACCATTTGGAGCGTTAGATGCTATGACCAGAGGGCAGATGCAAGACTGGATGCAGAAACTGCCTAAAAAAGCAAAGCGGACTACTTTGCTCGTGACACATGATATTGAAGAAGCAATTTATTTATCAGACAGGATTCTTGTGCTTTCCGCCCGTCCGGCACATGTGATTGCTGAGATTCAAGTGCCTGAAAAACGACGGTCACGTGAATGGCTACTGCAGCAATCAGAGTTGAAGCAAACGATTTATCAGTTATTGGCAGGTGAATTAGATGTTAAGTGATGCTCATTGCCATTTAGATGGGAGTCAGAGTTTAGCACTCCTTCAGCAGGAACACACGATTTTGACGATCATTAATTGTGATTCGCCAGAAGAATGGGAGGAAAACAGACGGCTTGCAACAAGCAAGAATCAAGTCTTAAGTTACGGTATCCATCCTTGGAAAGCGGATAGCTATACGTTTGCACAAGTTGAGCTTTTTTTGAAAAAAGCAAGGATCATCGGTGAAATAGGGTTAGACAATATCTGGACGAATGTGCCGCTGCCTACACAAAAAAGGGTGTTTGAGCAACAGCTTGCTTTTGCAGCCATAAATAAGAAACCTGTTGTACTGCATACAAAAGGATGCGAAAAAGAGATCTTAAGCTATATCCAAGCTTACCCTAATCACTATTTGATTCATTGGTATTCTTCTTTGGACTATCAACAAGACTATATTGATTTAGGCTGTTATTTCAGCATTGGTCTTGATTTGAAAAAGAACCCAGCAGTCTGGCAACTAGCTAAAACAGTCCCAATCGACCACTTACTTATTGAAACGGATGGACTACATGCAGCAGAGTGGGCATTAGGGGATAGTTTTTCAGAAAAAGATTATGTCTCACTGCTTGAAGAACAGTTAAAGACAATCGCTGAAATCAAAGAGCTATCAGTTGAAGAAGTTAAGAAAAATACTTATCAAAACTTGGAACGTTTCATTAGATTAGGTAAATAAAAAAGAGGTGTGACACAACTAGTGTCGCACCTCTTTTTGGCTTTCTTTGTATAAAAGTAAACCGTTCGATTAATAAATGAATCTTAGTACCAACCGTTTGCTTCCCAGAATGCTTTCGCAGCTTCCCAAGAACCATAACGTGAAGT
>NZ_BJLL01000003.1:0-105611 GCF_007996925.1 Enterococcus sp. NBRC 3427
ATTCGGAAAAGGGCTGTGACAAGATTATTGTCACAGCCCTTTTCCTAGTATGTTTTAGAGTTAAGCATTATTTTTTAGGCTTCAACGGTAATTGGACTTTAAAATCAACTCCTTGTGGAAGATAATTGGATACAGAAATTTGTCCGTGGTGCTGTTTGATTATCTGTTTTGCAATCGCCAAGCCAAGTCCGTAACCGCCAGTTTCCTTCGCACGAGATTGATCTTCCCGATAAAATCGATCAAAGATTCTTACTTGATCTTCTTCACTGATAGAAGGGCCAGTATTCTTTACGTGAATCAGCCATTCTTTATGGTTAACAGACGAATCCAAAATGATTTTATCTTTTGGATTCGTATATTTTAAGGCATTATCTAGCAAAATAACCAAAACTTGATGGATCTTTTTTTCGTCAATTGGTATTTCTGATGTTGCCTCGTTATGAAGGATAAACTCTTTTCCGTCTATGATGGCCATCTCTTGAAATGGTTTAACAAGATTTTCGATATATTCCTGTGTATTAATCATTTGTTTTGAAAGTAGCTGCTGATCAGAATCGTTTCGGGCAATCGTCAGCAGATCCGAAGTCAATCCAGTGAGCCGTCTCGTCTCTGACAATGCTTGAGCAATACTTTCAGATTCCTCAATGATGGTATGATCAGGTTTGGTAAATAGATGTTCCAAACTATTTTGAATAATCGTTAACGGTGTACGTAATTCATGAGAAGCATTTTCGACAAATTCTTTTTGCCTTCTCCAAGAAAGAATGATAGGGCGCATGCTTAGACTAGACAAGTAGTAACTAATGCCAATTGAGATAAGCCAGAAAACAACCATACACAAAATCATAATTGTGCGAAAAGTCGCTAATGAATCCTTGATTTGATTTGTATTTTCTAAAATTTGGATATAGGCAACGCCAACTTGATTCGTCTCTGCTTTTTTCGTAATCGAACGGAAGGAGAGAGTAGACGAGTCGTTTTCTTCATTTAATTCAATATTTTGGATGGTATTCAGATTTTTCGTATCCATTTTTAATTCTTTGATCTGATTGAAGCGTCCACCAATAGCTGCCTTATTCAATATCTCACCTTTTTCAGACCACAAGATCACTTGAGTGTTAAATCGGTCATTTGATGGTTCCATCAATGGTTGTTCCATGTTGGGTCTGTTTTGTTCCGTTTGTGTCTGGTTCAAAAAGGGATCACCTTGCTGATACCTTTGTATCTCTAATTGCACTGTCCGAGAATCAAAATCTGTTTTCTCTAATGAAAGATCCGTTTCTCTGTATGCGGATTGGTTCAATATCTGTAAAGTAATGAACCCCAGAAGAAAAAAGATCAAGGCAAATGCTGCTACATTCGTTGCAAAAAAACGGCTGCGCTGCTTGCGTGTAATATCTCCATTCATTTCATCACACCTCTTGCAGTATATAACCGACGTTACGTAAGGTTTTGATTTCTTTATCCAATCCAGTACTTCGCAGATGTTTTCGTAAGTTGCTCATATAAACTTCAATAACTGTAATCGTCGTATCAGAATCAAATCCCCAGATCCGGTCAAATATCTGCTCTTTTGTCAAAATGATTCCTTTATTTTGCAAAAAATAAACGAGCAATTCAAACTCTTTTCCTTGTATGGGCAAAACTTGTTCTTTATACAAGACTTCATTGCTTTTTAAATCACAACTGATATCCTTATACTTCAGAACGTTTTCATCAAAGAGACCTAGCGAGCGTTTCAATAATGCTTTCACGCGCATGATCAATTCTTCTCGATAGAACGGTTTTGTCAGGTAATCATCTGCACCACGTTCAAATCCTTCAATCTTATCCTCCAAACTATCTTTTGCTGTCAAAATCAATACAGGAGTCTGTATTTTTTCTTTCCGTAGCTTTGCTAAGACTTCATAACCATTCATTTCCGGCATCATCAAATCCAAGATTGCAAGGTCGTAAACACCGCTTTCCAACTCAAATAGTCCTTCACTACCGTTATAAACTTGTGTTATCTCACCAATTGTAGTGAGTATTTCTTTTATATTATTGGATAATACTTTATCGTCTTCTACTACTAATAGTTTAATCATTTTCCCACCTCATTGATTTGGTCACTTTAGTTTATCATGGAAAGCATAAATAAGACTTAAATAATCCTATTATGCCACATGTTAAGATTTTATGGAAAGATGTCTTAGACAATTTATTGATAAAAAATCCAACAGAAGTGACAAAATGTCACTTTAGAGTTACACTATTCAACGAGTGACATTTTGTCACTATCAACATATCATAGGGAGGAAAACCAAATGTTTCTAGCTATTAAAGAAATTCGCTATTCTAAATTACGGTATGGCTTGATCATCGGGATCATGTTCTTGATTGCGTATGTCGTATTTATGTTATCTGGACTAGCAAATGGGCTTTCTGAAGAATTCAAGAAAGCAATCGATGATTGGGATGCACAAGAGATTGTTTTATCAGAGGACGCCAATCAAGTATTTGCTGCTTCACAATTAACAAGAGAAGATCTGACATATATTGAAGGAGGAGAAAAAGCACCGATTGGATTATACAGCGGTGCAGTCAAAGGAAAAAACAAAGAAAATGTCACAGTTTTCGGCACGTCAAAAAAAGCATTCTTATTACCAAAACTCACGAAAGGGCATGAATTCAAAACAAAGAATGAAATCATCATTTCGCAAAACCTGGCTGATTCAGGTTATAAAATCGGAGATACAATCAAAATTGGCAGTTACAACGATCCTTTGACGATTGTTGGTATCTTTCCTGCAACTTATTACACTGTTTCTCCAGTCATCTATACATCTCTTGATACGTGGACTGCTTTGAAGTATGGAAAACAGCCATTTGCTTCTGAAGAGGAACAGCCAATCAATGGAATCGTTACAAAGAATTCTGCTAAAATTTCGAAAGAAAAAGCATCAAAGGAACTACAGTTACTAACTATTGAGACGTTCATTGAAAGCATTCCTGGCTATTCTGCCCAAAACATGACCTTAAACGCGATGATCTACTTTTTGTTCTTAGTAGTCGCTGCCGTGGTCGGTATTTTTATGTATGTGATCACTCTTCAAAAAACCGCTATTTTTGGAGTAATGAAAGCACAAGGAATCAAAAATTCCTTCATTGCTAAATCTTTAGTCGCACAATCATTTATTGTGGGGTTAGTAGGCGTACTGATTGCTCTTGTGTTTGCTTATCTGACTAGTCTGATTTTACCAAGTGCGATGCCTTTTGCTGTTTTTTGGTCCCAATGGCTGCTATATAGTGGGATTTTGATCATTGTCGCGATGCTAGGCGGTCTCTTTTCAATCCGTACAATAACAAAAGTAGACCCAATTACAGCAATAGGAGGTTAATAAAAATGAAAGAAATATTGACGATGAAAAAAGTTACCAAGACATTCGGTTCTGGTCATACAAAGGTCTCAGCTTTGAAAGGAATTGATTTTTATGTAAAGGAAGGGGAATTCGTCAGCATTATTGGTCCTTCTGGTTCAGGTAAAAGTACGTTTCTCACCATTTCAGGAGGATTGCAAACACCGACTTCCGGAGAAATAGTGATCAACGGTCATTCATTAACCGAACTTCCAGAAAAAAAACGAGCAGATTTGCGTTTTCAAGAAATTGGATTTATTCTCCAAAGCTCTAATCTGATTCCTTTTTTAACGGTAAAAGAGCAATTTGAACTAGTTGATCAAGTCACTTCAAAAAAAGATGTTTCCAAAAAAAGCGATTCTTTACTGCAATCTTTAGATATCCAGTCACTAAAGAACAGTTATCCTAAAGATCTTTCTGGTGGGGAAAGACAGAGAGTGGCAATTGCTCGCGCTTTATATAATGAACCGAGCTTGATCTTAGCGGACGAACCAACAGCTAGTTTAGACACCGATCATGCATATGAGGTCGTGAAATTACTGGTTAAAGAAGCTCATGAAAAACAAAAAGCAACTATTATGGTTACTCATGATGTCCGTATGATTCAGTGGAGTGATCGCGTTTATCGAATGGAAGATGGGTACTTGACAGAAGAAGAGAAAGAGAAAAAATGAGTACTTCATGACAAGGATGGGCAATCCACGTATAATCAGAGATAAAGGAGAGATGTGGATGCCAAAAGAAACTTTTTTCAATTTGCCGAAAGCAAAGAAACAGCGAATCGACGACCTATTGTTAGAGATATTTTGCTCACAGCACATCAGCCAAGTAAAAGTCTCAGAAATTGTTGAGAAGATGGGAATGTCGCGCGGCGCTTTTTATAAATATTTTCAAGATCTAGAAGATGCTTATTTGTATACGATCAAAAACAGTTCTCGTATAGTACATCAAGATATCTTGACATTCATTAGTGAAAACAAACAACATTTCTTTTTAGGGATCGAAAAGTATTTGGAGTGGTGCAGCAATTTAGATCACAATAGTATCTATTGGCAAAGATTATACTTGTTGACCCAGAGAAATGATCAGCAGACAACCAAACGCAGAGAGCTAACTGCTGATTCTCCTATGAACGACAAATGGCTAGAATTACTAAAAATTAATCATTTTACCATTCAATCGTCGGAAGAAGCAGTTAGCTTCTTATACTTTTCCATGTCTCTCGTAATGAACTCATTGACGGATCTCATTGCAAATGGCTGGACAAAAGAAGAACTATTAAAAGATTTTCGCTATAAATCTCGTTGGATTGCGGAAGGTATACAATAAAAAGAAACAGCTATGTCTATTTGTCCTGATATTTTTATCAGGATGGTAGAGTATACATAGCTGTTTTTTGATTGTTTATAGTTCAAATAAGCGGATCAACTCTTCTTCATTTGCGAATGACACACTATCATCAATCAACATATAAGGAACATGGGTATTCGGAATTGGTTGATTCGTGACGATCAGATCATACTCAAGAAGATTGTACTTCGAAAGTTGATTTTCAGTGATAGCAGTTGTCTCAGAGTGAATCTTATGCACAGCAAGAACATCACTGACATATTCTTCAATGTATCGACTATGTCGAAGACTTAAGTCACTGACGATCAGTATTTTTTTATCGGAAGTATAATGGTGTATTTCAGGATTACCAATAAGCATCCAAAATATATAGCTAGATAAATAATAAATCAAATTTCGATTCAGTAGGGTGGAATAAAATTGAAGTTCTGCACGAAATCCAGCATATAGACGTATATGGCGATGTTGCATCTGTTCCGCAAAGAAAGTGGCACGGATCGTCAAATGAGTCGTATCGTATGGAAAAATACGTGAGAAAAAATAAATTTGAGTTAAGAGTCGAACAACAAATTCTTCGTTTTTTTCTTTGCAATCAGCAGATGAAAATGAACAATAGGATATATTTTTTCGTATCTGTTCACTGATTTCATTTTTTTCTTTCTCCGAAAATTCCGAAAAAATCGTATTGACAAAATAGTTCACTACTTTTATATAGCTGCTGTACTTCAATTTCCCTAAAAGATTTTTCAAGATCAAAAAGTCTTTTTTATCTATATTTATCAACTTTACATAAGGGTCTCCAGCTTTCCATTCGAATGGATTTCCTTGTGATTCCCGCATAAGATGCACAACAAAATACATAATAAAGAAAGATTGCTCATAAGGACTTTCTAAACACAAAGGTACACTTCCTTCAACAGGTGGTAAGGGAATCTATCTTTATATTGGTGCAGGAGTGATCCTTCTATTGATTGCTGGATTGTACTTTGCTAGACGCAAGCATAGTCAGATTTAATCTTTGTACATGAATTGGAAAGAGGAGCAGTGGCTTACGCAATTGCTCCTTTTTCTTTTATTAACAACTAGCCAGCACAAGGAGAACACAAATGAAACAAAAGAAAAGGAACTATCTAGATCTGCTAATGATCCTTCTGCTTCTGTCAGGGATAGGCGTCTTAGCTTATCCCTTCGTTAGCGATGCTCTGAATAACTACTTGGATCAGCAAATCATCTCTCATTATCAGCAACAAGCAGTAAAAGAAAATGAAGCAGTCATGGCCAAAACCAAAAAAAACATGACAAAGAAAAACCAGCAATTAGCAAAAAAAGGAGGAAATCCCGGTGTCGATCCCTTTACTAAGAAAAAGGAACCAGTGAAAACGGACAAAACCTATTTTGAAAAACATACGATCGGCGTTCTGACGATTCCTGAAATCAATGTCCATTTACCGATTTTTGACGAAACAAATACCGTGCTGCTAGAAAAAGGTGCTTCGTTATTGGAAGGGACATCTTATCCTACTGGGGGAGAAAGTACACACGCCGTTATTTCTAGTCATCGGGGACTGCCTCAAGCAAAGTTGTTCACTGACTTGCCAAAACTGACTTTAGGTGATTCTTTCTATATCGAGATCAACGGACAGACACTTGCTTATCAAGTCGATCAGATAAAGACGGTAGAACCAACTGATACAAAAGACCTGAGTATCGAAAAAGGAAAGGATTTCGTGACACTATTGACTTGTACACCTTATATGATCAACAGTCATCGCTTACTTGTCAGAGGGCATCGCGTTCCTTATCATGCAAAAGAAGTGCAGAAAGAAGTACAGAAAGTATCTGAGAACAAACGTTTCTTCCTGTACGGATTGATAGCTATAAGTATACTGATTTTTCTGTTTCTTATTTATCTTTTTCGGCAAACATTTAAAATAAGAAACAGAAGGTAACTGTGTCTCTTTTCTATGATAGATGTATTCAAAGCAATGCGTAAACAAATAGACTGGCTGAAGTTTGAAAAAGAAAACTTCAGCCAGTCTATATTTATAACGATATCAAAGAAAGCTTGTCTCAATTTTTCCGATATTCTTTAAGAAGGCCTTTTTGCATCAATTCTTGTTTGTTTTTCAAGTTGCGGATATTCTCTTCAAAATTTTGAGAATATATCACTGAGAATAACGTATTTAATACGTAATCGAAGGCAATTTGAGAGGAGAAAGTCGCTACTTTAGCAAAATCATATTCCTCCTGCGATATAACAAGACACATATCAGCCTGTTTGGCCATTTCTGAATGCTGATTTCCGGTAATCAATAATGTTGGAGCTCCTACATGCTTTAGATAGGTCATTATCCGTTCATAATGATGGATACGACCGCTGTAGCTAATAAAAACTGCGCAATCCTCGCTAGTCAAATTGGCTGCATTCCAAGAAGAATCACTATATTCTTCGGCCAAGATCAAAAATTTATTCAACTTGACCATTTTATTCTGGAACTTCCTTGCCGTGATTTGGGAATCACCTTTTGCAAAAAGAAAAATTCGCTGTGCATTGTTCAATACTTTACTGATGTTATCCAAATCTTGATGCTCGATCTGCAATTGCGCTTTTTTTATTGACTGGATCGACAAATCTGCCATTTTCTTTGCAATTTGCTGTGTGTTATCTTCACTTGAAAAAGGAAAATTAGGATCGACTGTTTGATTAAACTGGGCAATCAATTGATGAACTTCCCGTCCTAATTCGAAACGAAATTCTTTAAATCCGCTGAAGCCCATTTTTTTGCATAAACGAATAATAGCTGAATGGGAAGTATACGTAGCTTTTGCTAATTCTTCAATCGTCATGTAGACTGCGGCTTCGATATTCCTCCGAATATAATCAGCAATCCGTTTCTCTGTCGTGGTAAACAACTCTTGTTTGGTTAATTTTTCTTCAATAAGCATGATCTGACCTCCAAATTCTATCTTACTGATAAATGCTTGGTTCCGCCACTCTCTTTTTGATTTTTTACCTTACTTTGAACATAAATTTCACCAAACCAAATGATAACAAATGTTTTTCTGAACTTTTTTGCCAGAATGGCTATTATAGACACTTTCTATATTTTTCTAAGATATACTGAAAACAACAATAAAAGGAGGCATAAATCATGCTTACAATCGCTTATCTCGGCAATGGAAAGAGTACAAATCGCTATCATTTGCCATTTTCAAGAAAACTTACGGATAAAATCAATATCAAAAAAATTTTTTCCCCATCTAAACCAGTATGGGAAACATTTGAAGACATCGAATATACCGATCAATTGTCTGATCTTTGGAATGATCCTGAGATCCAATTAGTTGTCATTACTACGCCAAGTCAATTTCATTATGAATATGGAAAAATGGCACTCGAACATGGAAAAAATGTATTGGTAGAAAAACCTTTTGCAGAAACGTCAAAGGAAGCAGAAGAGTTATTTGCATTAGCAAAAGAAAAAGGGCTATTTATCCAATGTTACCAAAACAGACGGTTCGATTCTGACTTCTTGACAGTCCAAAAAGTAATCGAAAGCGGAAAATTAGGGGATATTTTAGAAGTAGAAATGCATTACGATTATTTCAGACCAGAAGTACCAGAAACTACACATGAATTTTCTACTGCAAACAGCTATTTATATGGACATGCTTGTCATACAGTAGACCAAGTTCTTTCTTATTTCGGCGAACCAGATGATATCCGTTATGATGTTCGTCAACTATTAGGGAAAGGACGAATGAATGATTACTTCGATCTGGACTTTTTCTACGGAAACATGAAAATTTCGATAAAATCCAGCTATTTCCGTATCAAAGAACGTCCGAGTTTCGTCGTTTATGGAAAAAAGGGGATGTTCGTGAAACAAACGAAAGATCGGCAAGAAGAACATCTTAAAATGTTTTATATGCCTGATCATGAAGACTTTGGGATCGACTTGCCCGAGCACTACGGTGTATTGACTTATATAGATGAACAAGGCGATTATCATGAAGAAAAAGTGATTTCCGAGGTCGGTGATTACAGTCGCGTCTACGAAGGCATTTACGAGACATTAGTCAATGGCGCAGAAAAAGTCATTAAAGATGAAGAAACAATCTTACAGATGAAAATTTTGGAAGAAGGAATCAAAGGCATTCAAGAATCAGAAGGTAAAAGATGAAAACATGACATATTTGTAAGAATCGGGTTTGTTTTTTGACGCACAAACTGTCTTATTGTACGATGAAAAAGTATAGAATTACTAGGAGGAACCAATATGACAAATTATGATGGTGAAAAACACAAACGATTAAGAGGTTCAATGGCCCCTAAAACGGAAGAGGAAGTAGCTCTAGCAGGTACTAATTCTGGTGAAACAGAAGATAAAGAAGAATCATTAGCTGGCACAAACTCCGGTGAAACAGAAAACAAAGAAACAGCTTTATCCGGTTCCAATTCTGTAGAAGAAGAATCAGAGTCTAACGAACCTAATCGCTTTGAAAAAGATATCGAAAAAGCGGTTGAAGAGGTCAAAGAAAAATTTGAAGAACTGACTTCAAAAAAGAAACACGATCATCATTGATCGAACGAAATTGATTGAAATTTATTCATAAAAGCAGGGAGCCATTTGGTCACCTGCTTTTTTTCTGTAACTCGATAGAGGTCGTTTGGTACAGTCGTAAAAAAAATCTAACTGTAAGTTGTACCAAACGACCCTCGATTTAAAAGCGGTATCATACTAGAATACAAATAGGAGGTGAACAGCGCTGTGAACTACAAAATTAGTTATCTCCTGAAAACACCCAGAGAAATCAGTCTAGAAAAAGCAGCCGAGATCATCGAAGTAAATATAGACGAGGCAATCAAACAACTTGCTCCCTTTGCCGAATATATGGATGAGACCCATGTCCGTCTGAAAAAATTTCGAGCGATCGACTGGGCAGAAAAATACGTGAATATCACTCGCTTTGAAGCGGTGTACACCGAACAAGAGCGTAGAGATCTTCTTTATTTGATGGTCTATTCGAATACCATACCTATTTCTGTATTTCATTTTCAAGACTTTCTTCAGGTTTCTAAAGGAACAGTCCTATCGGGTATCAAAAAAGTAAGAAAGGAATTAGAAGGGGAAGAATGTCAGCTGACATATACTAGAAAAGCAGGCTTTAGGCTACTAGGGTCAGAAGTGATATTGAGAAGGGAAGCAAAAAATCGCACTGCTCATTTAATGCAATCGCTTGCTGGAAGATTTGGTCTTACGTATTTAACCGCAATGCTTTCTCTTGATTGTTATGCAAAAGCTAGAGATTTGTTAGACAACACAATCTCTCTATCAGATCTTCGCTTTGCACCCAATCGAATGGATGAGTTAGCGTATTATTTAAGTTTGACCACTAATCGAATGGGGAAAATATCTGTAGAAAAGGTAAAAGATGCTGAACTTTTAGCTTCTCTTGCAATCAATGACATCAGCCGACAAATATTGACTGGCTTAGGCTACTCCGAACATCTAGAGTCAGAGATTCTATTTTTCTCTCTTTGCTTAGCCTCAATTGTTGAAGGAGATATCCAAGAGCCTGCGCTTGATTTTTTGCTGGAATGTTCTTCAGAAGTCATCCATCGCATGGAATTCCTGATGGCCATAGAATTTGATTCATTTCGTGAATTATTGATGAATGTCTTTTATCACTTGGTACCTGCCTATTTTCGTATTTCTTATTCTTTTTATTTGCCTAATGTGATGATTGATCAAATCAAACATCAATATGCTTCCATCTATGAAATGACAAGAAAAGCATTGCGTCCGTTAGAAAAACGGATAGGGAAGAGCATCCCTGAAGAAGAGGTTGGTTTTTTCACTATACTATTCGGCGGAGAAATAAGAAAAGTAGATGCAGAAGAGAGGAACAGAAAAATAAGAGCCGTGATCGTCTGTCCAAGTGGTATTAGCTCTTCATTGATCTTAAAAAGCGAACTTCAGCAATTATTCCCGATGATCCTTTTTACAGAGACCAATTCAGCTGATCGCTTGCACGAGATTGACGGAACTTCCTACGATATTGTTTTTTCTACTGTGCCTCTCACGCTTACGAATAAGAAAAAGTCATTGTATGTCCTACAACCAATCATGACTGACTTGGAAAAAAACCAACTGATCAATCAAGTACAAAGAGATTGGCTGATACCAGGATTCTCCATGCCTTCTGCTCAAGAATTGCTAGCTGCGCTACTTCCATATATCGAATTAAAAGAAGGTGTAGATGAAGAAAAGCTCTATCAAGTCTTAAATCGTAAAATGAACAAACTTTTAGAAAAGAAGGAGGATCAACGTCCTATGCTATCTGAATTATTAACAGAAGAAATGATCCAATTATCCGATCAACCAAAAAACTGGCAAGAAGCAATCACACTTGCCGCACAGCCACTATTATTAAAGAATAAAATAGAGGAGAGTTATATCAAAGCGATGATTGAACGTGTGAAGCAGTATGGTGCGTTTATCCACATCGGCGACCACATCGCACTGCCGCATGCTCGTCCGGAAGACGGTGTAAACGAAGTAGGGATGTCTTTGCTGAAACTTCAACAACCAGTTGATCTAATCGATGATCCTGCTCATCCCATCAGCTTATTTATCTGTTTAGCCGCTATCGATAACGAGGCACATCTTCGAGCGTTGGCAAATTTAACCAAGCTGCTTTCTAATAAACAAAATCTTCAAGAGCTATTACAAGCCTCAACAAAAGAAGAAATACTAGCAATCATAAAAAAAGGAGACGAATAACATGAAAATTTTTGCAGTGTGTCAAAGTGGATTAGGAACAAGTTTTATGGTAGAGATGAACATCAAACAAGCTCTTGCAGATCTTGGAGCAGATGTGGACGATTTCGAAGTAAGTCATACGGATGTTGGGAGTGTATCTAGCGATATGGCGGATTATTTCTTCATTGAACATTCTTTGAAAGATACACTTACTTCTATACCGGATGAAAAACTCGTGCCGTTGCAATCGATCATCGACAGTGATGAAGTAAAAGAAAAAGTAGGACAAATCTTGTCAAAAGAATAAAAATGATTCAAGGGAGGAAATATCAATGGATAAATTGTTGAATTTGTTTGTTTCAATCGTCAGTCAGCCCTCCATCCTCGTTTCTCTGATTGCACTACTTGGGCTTGTTCTGCAAAAGAAGAAGTTTTCAGAAGTGATCCAAGGAACCATCAAAACATTTGTCGGATTCTTAGTATTGATTGGCGGCGCTGGACTGATCAGTAATTCATTAACCCCTTTCGCTTCGATGTTCCAAACGGCTCTGCATACCCAAGGCGTGGTTCCAAGCAATGAAGCAGTAGTAGCGATTGCTTTACAACAATTCGGGACACCTACTGCCTTGATCATGCTAGTAGGGATGATCGTGAATATTCTACTTGCTCGATTCACAAGATATAAATTTATTTTTCTTACAGGTCAAGCGATGCTTTATGTTTCTTGTCTGACAGCAGTCATTTTAGTAAGCGCTGGATTTACTGCAAACGTGTGGATGATCTTATTAGGAGGGATTTTTGAAGGAACACTATTAACTATTACGCCCGCTCTTTGTCAACCATTCATGAAAAACATTACTGGGAACAACCAAGTTGCGCTGGGGCATACCGGCAATATCGGTTACGCGTCTAGCGGGTGGATCGGTAAGTTCTTTGGAAATAAAGACCGCTCTACGGAGGACATAAAGATTCCTAAAAGTTTCAGTTTTTTGCGAGATTCTACTGTATCGATCATGCTCTTGATGTCAATCGTATATGTCGCACTTGCCTTATTAGCAGGTCCTGGATTTGTTGAAAGAGAATTAAGCAATGGAGATAATGCTGTAATCTTTGCATTGATCCAAGCTGGAACATTTACAGCAGGGTTTGTTATCGTCCTTCAAGGGGTTCGGATGGTGTTGGCAGAAATCGTTCCAGCATTCCAAGGAATCGCTAAAAAGCTTGTACCTGATTCTAAACCAGCGTTAGATGTCCCTATCGTTTTTCCATATGCACCTAATGCTGTATTGATTGGCTTTTTTGTCAGCTTCTTTGTAGGAACGCTATCGATGTTTGCCATGATAGGCTTACAGACTACAGTCATCATCCCTGGAGTAGTTGGCCATTTCTTCTGCGGAGCTGCTTCTGGTGTTTTCGGCAACTCGACTGGCGGTAGAAGAGGGGCGGTATTAGGTTCTGCTTTCAATAGCTTATTGATTAGTTGGTTGCCATTATTTATCCTTCCGGTATTAGGAGATCTTAAAATCGCTTCTTCTACATTTGCCGATACTGATTATCTAGTACCAGGACTTGTACTTGGGAAACTAGGAGAATACGGTCAAATGGCATTGACAGTCGGAATCATCGCTTTCTTTTTACTTGTCGTATTATCTAGCTTTCTTTTTGCCGGAAAAAGAACAAACATTGTTTCTAAAGAACAGAATTAAGCAAGTTTCAAAATAAAAACTGCTTGGACAATATCAGAAGACGATTTAATGTTTTCTGATATGTCGCAAGCAGTTTTTTGTTTTATGCATTTATTGAAAGACTTATCCGTGTATTAACTAAACTCAATCAATAGAAGAAGAAAAAAGTTGATGGCACCATATAGGAGATAAGTTGCTATAAATGGATGTTTTAGTAGTGGCTGTTTCCACTTTTGCTTCTTTTCATTTGATAAATACTCACTAGTAAGCATACAGTGATGATAGATACGCTGATCTTTCTAACTTGGAAGATTAGCGTCCATAGATGAGAATCCATTGTTAATTGGACACGTGGCAGAAAAAAATAGAGTACACTCAAAAAGACATACTTTATCCAAGATGAACCATTGGACTTATTCTTCATAATATTCACTCATTTCAATAGATTCGTCAGACAGATAGACTTTTGTTTGGTACATCTCATAAGGTATATCCGATACTAGTGTACTCATTTCTTATCTTTCAATAAACATATAGAAGGAACAGTTTTTTCATAAATAAGAAAAAGCAGTTCCTTTTTTAAACTTCTTTTATTGTATCCTTTAGATAATGTGATTGAAGAAGGGAGGAGGAGATGAAAATGGTAAAGGCTTGGTTGAGTGGTTTAACTGCTTACAGCGTTGTTGGACAAACTGATTTATTTTCTGCGTTCGCTATGTACTTGTCTAAGTATCGTTTTGTGTTATTAGGTGCTCTTTTTTTCGTGATTCTATTAACTGTTCTGTTGAGCAAAAAGATGTCCGCAAGTTCAAGTACGAAGAGTAAAGTACCTGGTAATAAGGGTTTTCAGAAGCAGCAGCAATATAAAAACTATCGTAAGTGATATTTTCTATCTCTTTAAAGAAATCAAAGGATGATACGGCAACTATTTACTATTTACAATGAGGTGAAGCATGGGAAATTTTGCATTTATCATAACTTTTTTAAGCGAATTTGCTGTCTTAGCACAAAATGAAGGAACTGGTATTTTTGCCACCTTCGTTGCTATGTATCTCATCCGATACGGATTGTCCACGTTTTTTGCCGTCTATCTGTTCATTTTTATCGTCAAACAGTTCTATGAATATCTAAAAGGCACCAGTATACGAAAAAACAAACGCCGATTTAAAAGACAGTTAGCTGCATCCTATAAAATACAAAAGAAAACGATCCAAGAAAATTACGAAAAAGGATTGACTGATACGGATAAAGTAAAGAAAAACGTTTATAATAAAACAAAACTTTAGATGGGACAATGAGGGAGCAGAGCAAATGGATATAGGGATTTCAATCGTAAATGAAGGGATATTGATTTTAGGTGCGATTGGCTTTTTATTATGGTTAATTATTTTTGGCTTGGTTTTATTTTCAGTTCTAAAGCGTACAAGGAAAAAGTATAGCTTTGATAAAGGCGGAGCTAAAGTAGCTCCATTAGTGATAGCGTTAGTACTTTTAGTTGTGTTAGCAGGGTACATGGGTGTAATCGTTTATCAGTTATCTGTTGTACGTATTTAGGAATTCGTTTCCATCAAAAATTATAATAACAACTATTATAATTAACATATTGATAAAATGAATAAACAAGACTATAATTTCCATGAAAGTAACAAATAGTTATGAAAAAGGAGCTGTTTATTCATGAAAAAAACAAGTCGTAAAGTAGTAATCGTCGGTACAGGTTTTGTTGGAACAAGTATCGCTTATGCAATGATCAACCAAGGAATCTCTAATGAATTAGTCTTGATCGATGTGAACCAAGAAAAAGCAGAAGGGGAAGCACTGGATCTATTAGATGGTATGGCTTGGGGCGATGAAAACGTTGCTGTATGGTCAGGCGGTTATGAAGAATGTAAAGATGCAGATATCGTTGTTATCACAGCTGGTATCAACCAAAAACCTGGTCAATCTCGTTTAGATTTAGTTAAGACAAATGCGTCAATCATGCGCCAAATCGTCAAAGAAATCATGGGCTCAGGATTCGACGGAATTATCGTTGTTGCTTCAAACCCAGTAGATATTTTAACATATATCGCTTGGAACGAATCAGGCCTGCCAACATCACGTGTTATCGGTACTGGTACAACATTGGATACAACTCGTTTCCGTAAAGAAATCGCATTGAAATTAAAAGTAGACCCACGTAGCGTTCACGGCTATATCTTAGGTGAACATGGTGATTCAGAAGTTGCTGCATGGTCACATACAACTGTTGGTGGTAAACCAGTTTTTGAAATCGTAGAAAAAGATCATCGTATCGCTAAAGACGAATTAGATGTAATTGCTGATAAAGTTCGTAATGCTGCTTATGAGATCATTGATCGTAAAAAAGCAACTTATTATGGTATTGGTATGAGTACTGCACGTATCGTAAAAGCTATCTTGAATAACGAACAAGCTGTATTGCCTGTATCTGCTTACTTAACTGGTGAATACGACGAAAAAGATATCTTTACAGGTGTGCCATCAATCGTTGACGAAAATGGTGTTCGTGAAGTTGTTGAATTATCCATCAACGAAGAAGAAAAAGCAATGTTCAGCAAATCAACAAGTGCTTTAAGAGAAGTATTGAACACTGTATTATAAGAAATAATGAGTAAGAACTAAAAAGTCAAAACCTGCTTAACAGCTGAAATATCTGTTAAGCAGGTTTTTTATTGATATCTATAGGTAAGCAAATAAACAGAATGATTATAATTGATCCGGTCGAAAATGATCCATACGTATGAAATGTAATCTGCTGATTAAATAATCGAATCGATATCAATGACAACTAAAACTTAAGTAAATGATTTATCTATGTGATTAAAAATCCTTCAGTGATGGCAAACACAAATACAGTGAGTCATAATCTGATGAACTGTATAAAGAAAATGGTTTTTATCATTTAATTAAACGTTAAAAAAGTAAGAAAAACTGCAAAATTTTTTTATAATTTTGCACAAGTAGATTTTGATGGAAAAATGACGATTTTTGATAAAAAACCGTTCGAGAGAGGTTTATTATTTTTTAAATCTACTTTGTATAATATATATTATGTAAACTAAAATATATAAAAAATCAATCTACTAGTTCTAAACCACTATTTCCTGCTACTCACTCTTTCGTATTCCTTTTAAATCAATTATTTCACAATTAATCCATATTTTTATGAAAAAACTATTTTGTATGATCAATCATACAAAAAAATCAGCATATTCCTTAATGACATGCTGATCTAATTGAGAAATAAAGTTTTTAATTCGTTCATTTTATTGCGGTTTGTCGTAAATAATTGGTTATCTTGGACTTTAGTGAATCGAAATCCAATGAACTAGTGGTAATCATTATGATAAAATCAACAGCTTCTTGACGAGAAAAAGCAACTGGACAATTATTCAATTGAAGAAACAACAACATGGCAACAAGAGCAGTTCGTTTATTGCCATTATGAAAAGGATGTTTTTTAGCTAAATTAATTGCTAAAATCGCCGCTTTTTCGTAGACTTCGGGATAGAGTTCTTGATTAAATACCGCTTGTGAAGGCTGTTTAACAGCCATATCTAATGCATTGGCATCTTTTACACCAATCATTTCGCCTGGTGAGTAACGTAAAATAACTTTTGCGTTGATTTTGATAATTTCTTTAGTCGAAAGATACCTCATAAATCAACCAAATCTTTTAACGCGTCTTCATATTGATTCATGATCGAATCAACTAACGAATCAATATCAGGTTCTTCTTGTGCTTTAATCATTCGTACAGAACCATCAGATTGAAAAACATAACTGATTGCGTCACCTGTCTGCACACCCATGAATTCTTTTACTTCTGGTGGGATAGTTGTTACATCGCTATTGCCAGATTTTCTAATTTTATACTTTTTCATTTTTTTCATATTTCGCCACCCTCTATACCATTCTATAGTAAGTACATTATATCCAAGTATATACATTTAATCAATGTATATACTATTGATTTACTTTTTCTTACGAAAAAATGACAAAGAAAAAAGTTTGTGACATGACTTTTGTCACAAACTCTCGTATTCTTAACCAAAATATTGATGGAATACTTGTGTAATAACTGGTAGGAAATAAATAATAATCATAGCCGCTACCACCATCAACAATTGTTTACGCTGTTTCTTTCGCTTCAATATGCTTGTCGTTTTATGAAAAAAATAAGTAGCGCTTTTAGCTCCTGCAGTCAAAGTCGATAAAATCAGCGTTGGTGAATATGCTGTTTGATTGTGCGTCAATGACAACAACTTCGTCCCGTAATCAGGATACTTTAGAAATGCTTGGTACACAGCCACAATCGTGATTGCTCCCATAAGATAATTTAAAAATGAATGCACTTTTTTCAAATAAAAAAACTCCTTGCTATCTATATAAAATCAGCCTACCCTAACTTTTTTGCTTGATTGACTGATATTTTTTAGTTTTATTAGTATTTATATTCTCACTTTTCGGAATAAATATTCTGCTATTTCATTGTTTTCATTTACTCTACTTCGTTTTCATTATTTTTTCTTGATGTTTCTTTGTTTCCATCAACTGCTTTTGTTCCACTGTTTTCGATCCAAGGAAAAGAAAAACCAATCGTCATATCTTCTTTTAATACTAAAACTGCATCGAATTTTCCTTTTTTACCAGTAAAACCTTTGACAACTTTACTTGTCTTTCCTTTTGAAAGCAAATCTCTGAGATTCGTTTTAGTCAGCTTCTTTTTAGCTACTGTTGGCCACAATTTGAAGTCGCATTCCGGGTTCAAGCATGTAGCGATTTTAGGATAAAGCATGACTGTCCCTTTTTTACATTTTGGACATCTTCCTAATTGATCGTTTTTCTTCTCCATCGCTTTTATCTGGCGTGTTCCGCTGATCTCATCTGAAAAATCTACCTTATCGATTTGATTAGGTACTTCTGTCAATAAATGTAGGATGAATTTTTTGATGTTCTCTAAAAAAACAGATGGCGTCCCTTCTTGGTTACCAATTTTTCTCAAGTATCCTTCCCAGCGTGCAGTCATTTCTGCACTTGTCAGCAATGGTTCATTAGCTACTGCCTTACAAAGAGTGATTCCTTTTGGCGTAACGATTATTTCGTTTTTATTGACTTCGATGTAATGTTTCTGCTTAAGATTTTCAATGATATTGGCCCGTGTAGCTTCTGTTCCTATTCCTTCTACTTCTTTGAGGATTTCTTGCGCTTCATCATTATCCAGCGTTTTTCCCGCAGTTTTCATTGCTGTGATCAACGTTCCTTCGGTATAGGGTTTCGGAGGTTGTGTTTCTTTCTCCATACTTTTCAGCTCTACTTCTGCTTCTTCATTTTCTACGATAAGAGGAAGAGTCTGAGCTTCTTTCTTTTTTGACTTGATGCGCAAGATTTCCTGCCACCCTTGCTGTAATGGGATCTTTCCGATGCTTTTTAGCTTTAATTGCTGTACACCTGTCATTACAGTCGTCTCTTCATAAATATAATCTGCGGCAAACATAGCCACAGTGGTACGTAAGACTTGCAAATAGATTGCTTGCTGTAATTTAGATAGCTTCGCAAAGCGTGCAGGAGTCGGAATCGTCTTTGTCGGAATGATTGCGTGATGTTCTTGAACTTTTTTCGCATCGACATACCGTTTCTTTGCTCTGATCTCAGTTGTCTGTACTTCTTCTATTCCTAAAAACTTTTTATAGTTTTGCAGATGTTTAACCAGATACTGATGCTCATTTTCTGTGATGTAAAAGGAATCCGTTCTTGGATAGCTTAGAAACTTGCTTTCATACAGTCCTTGAGCAGCATCAAGTGTGGCTTTAGCACTTGCTTTCATTAGCTGATTCATCTTTGTCTGCAAACTAGATAGCGAAAATAAACGTGGGCTATGCAACCTCTTTTCCTTTTTCATAACTTCAAGAATCCGTCCGTTTTGCTTACCTAAATGCGCTCCGAGTCTCTCTATTTCCTTCGTTAACTCTTCTTGGGTTTTAAATGCTTTTTTTGGTACGATTTTTCCAGAAAACTGTCCTTTGTTTGTCGTAATTAAACCTTCTCCTTCAAAGTAGGTTTCTTTTTTGAAGTGTTTGATTTCTTCTTGCAGCTGATAAATCATATAGAGTGTCGGCGTTTGTACACGACCAAGAGAAAAACTGCCATCAATCCCTTTTCGTTGAAGCAGTAAGCTATATAATGGGCTTCCGTTCATTCCAATCAGCCAATCAGCATTCTGCCTTGCTTGCGCTTCTTTATATTTTGGAAAATAGTTCTTTCCAGGTTGGAGATTCTTAAAGCCTTCATATATTGCTTCTTTTTCAAGAGAATTGATCCATAAACGCAAATAGTTCTTTTCTTTAGAAAAGGCGTTTGCTTGTCGAATAATTGACCACGCGATGGCTTCACCTTCTCGATCACCATCTGTTGCAATAATGATGGTATCGGCTGACTGCAATTCTCGTTTTACGATCGAAAATTGTGCACGTTTGTCCATTGGAACTTCGTAACGGAAGGTTTCTGGGAAAATAGGCAAATTTTCTAAAGACCATTTTGCCCAACGCTCTTCATAAGCTCCTGGAGCAACCATATCTACCAAATGTCCAAAACCATAAGTGATGGTTACTTCACCAGCAAACAATGGATCGCTGATTTCATAATACCCTTCATGCCGCTTTCGCTGTTGGAAGGTTTCGGCATAGGCTTTTGCTTGTGAAGGTTTTTCAGCTAGTATCACCGTCTTCATCTTCTGACCTCCGTTACTTAATTTTTTGCGGACTTCTCTATTATGGAACATATTTTCGCATCTGGCAATAAAAAAAAGATACCGTATAGTCGAAATAGGCACAAAAAACATCAAGCAAACAAACGATGTTCCGTTTGCTGCTTGATGTTTCTAGAAAATATCTTTAGCTGTCACTCTTGGTTAATCTGCCAGTTGATGCCAAATCGATCAGTTACCATCCCATACAACTGAGCCCACGGAACAGCATCCAGCGGCATCTCAATCTTACCACCCTCAGCTAAGCTTTCAAATAGACGCTTCGTTTCTTCTTCATTTCTTGTCTGGATGACTAAAGAAACATTATTTCCAACAACTAATTCAGGACCAATTCCTTCTGGCGTATCTGCAAACATAACTAATGTATCATAAATGTTCAACCGTGCATTCGTGATTAGATTTTTTGCTTCTTCTGGCAAGTTCATTTGTTCTATTCCAGGCATTTCACCGTATGTGGTGATACCTGATGCTTCAGTCTCAAAAACTTTTTCATAAAAAGCGATGGCTTCACGAGACTCATTTTTGAAGTTCAGATAGATATCCAATGAAAACAGCTCCTTTCTTGGTTATAATCTACCATAAGAAAGCGTTTTTTACGAGTGAATCGTTTGATTGATTCATGACAAAAGCCTTGCCGTAGCTTCTTCTTGATCTTTTTTATGATCATTTATTCAAAAAATCTGTAATAGCAGATTGATTCATTTGATTATCAATTTCAAGAATACTTCCAGCATAATCACTTTGCCCATAATTCCACGAACCGTCTACTGGCACACTTATTCGATCAATGCCACCAGCTCCTCGTGCAATCGAAAAGAGGTTTTTCGTCAGGAACCAAGCAGTGACATCTGTGGATGTATACCCTAAAGCTTTACCAGCTGCATAAGGTGCACGGATCAGATTCAATGGATTCTTCAATTGGCTGAAAATAGCATTCATTACTTGTTGTTGGCGTCTGACACGGCCAAAGTCTCCTTCTTCATCCATTCGGAAACGTGCATATTGCAAAAGAACATGTCCATCCATCTTCTGGATCCCTTTTTTAATATCTACACCATCCAGATTCAGATCTTTTTCTGCATCGATCTTCACTCCGTTCATGAATAAGGCATCGATCACTTTTTCAAACGATTTGAAATCGACTTTCGCATAGTATTGACAATCGATTCCAAAATTTTCTACTAAAGTTTGACGCACTAGATTGGCTCCTCCGTATGCATAAGCTGAATTGATCTTATTTTGTCCTACCCCTGGGATCGTAACGAAGCTGTCACGCATAAAAGAAATCAGTTTCGGCTTATGGGAAGGACCATCCAACTGTAAGACCATGATCGTATCGGCTCGCCCGGCATCTTCTCCGCGTGTATCACTCCCAAGAATCAAAATATTATGCGCACCATTCGTCGCTTTTTGCCCATGAAAGGTTTCTGAAGTCGCTGCCTCTAAGCTCGTGTCATGTTCAGCTACATATTTACCAATAAAAAATGAGATTCCTGAATAAAGGATCAAAACAAGCAAAATCGATAGAATGATTTTTTTCCACGATTGCTTTCTTCGAGGCTTCAACGGTTTGTTCTTCTTTTGCCGATTGAAAAATTTTTTATTTTTTTGTTGTTCTTCTGCTCTTGGTGCATCTCTATATATCTGTTGTTCGTGTTGGTTCAAATGTTCAAATGAGTGCTGCTCTCTTTCATAAATACGGGTAGCATCTTCCTCATTTTCCATACGCGTTTGTTTTCGTTCTCTTCTAGCAAAAATACTCCCCGTATCCCGCTTCAGAGGTTTCGCCTTCTTATGGATGTCCTTATAGCGATCCATCCGACTCATTGTGGTTCCTCCTCGTTTCTTACTGATAAATAAAGGATACGATAACCAATCGACAAAAGCCTATCATTTTTTGATAATTTAATAAAAAATAACGAAATAAATGCTTCGATACATAAAGGATTACTTTTCTTGAGACCGTTTATGCGAGATTAAAAAATCTTTATCTATTATCCTTCTTTAATCAAACAGCTTTTCAATCACATGGATCGGCATCTTTTCCTTTGTCCATAATTCAAACGCGATTGCTCCTTGGTAGATCAACATGCCAAGTCCATTGTATCCTTTTGCTCCTACTTTTTTTGCTTCTTTTAATAAACGTGTTTCTCTAGGTTCATAAATCAAATCAAAAACCGCTAGATTCTCA
The DNA here is from genome assembly GCF_007996925.1 of Enterococcus sp. NBRC 3427. Lineage (NCBI taxonomy): Bacteria > Bacillati > Bacillota > Bacilli > Lactobacillales > Enterococcaceae > Enterococcus > Enterococcus sp. NBRC 3427. The sequence goes on from NZ_BJLL01000003.1 coordinate 22,179, forward strand.
TGCATCATGTTTATATCTAAGAGCGGTGACTGATTGATTTTCTTTCCCATCCCGATATCTGTTGCATTGACTAGAAGGCAACTTTCTTTCAAGTCTTTTCTTAATTGATCCGTATCGGCAAAGTCACGAACTTTTATCTTACAAGAAGTTCGATAGCTGAGTTGTTCGAATGTTTCTTTTACTTGAGCGAATGTTTGGTTGTTTCGTTTATAAACTACGATTTCCTCAGCGCCGTCTAACGCTGCTTGAACAGTGACTGCCTTTGCTGCACCTCCAGCGCCCAGTAGAGTCATTTTTTTCTTTTCGATCGAAATCCCAGCTTCTTGCACGGATTGCATGAAGCCCGCACCATCGGTATTATAGCCAATCAAACGACCCTTTTCGTGCACGATCGTATTCACTGCTCCGATCAATTGTGCTTCCTGACTTACCTCATCCAGGTAAGGAATAACCGCTGTTTTATTCGGCATCGAAAGGTTTACACCTAACATATCAAAAGTTCGAATACTTTCGACTGCTTGCTTCAAATTCATTGGATTTACTTTGAAAGCTAAATACACCGCATCGATATCGTTTGCTTCAAAAGCAGTATTGTGCATCAATGGAGATAAACTGTGAGAAGCTGGATCAGCAAAGAGCCCAGCTAATTTGGTTTTTCCAGAAATCATCTTATTCCTCCTTTGTTCTTACTTCAATAAAAAAAGCCACTTAGCGTTTGTTACGAAAAAGTACGAAACGTCTAGGTGGCAAAGTAGCAAATTCTTTTCTCATCGTTCACTTGTCAGAGCAAAGAATATTCTATTTAATTGTTAAAATCATTGACTACGCGATCCTACAAAACACCCATATATGTTCAATTGTTTATTGTTTTAAGTATAGGATGAATCAAAGGAAGATGTCAATGAGTTTTCAAGTCCTTCTACTGGAAGGAGACTTTCTGTCGAAATCAATCCACTACTTCTTCAAAGAATTGCAAAAGGTCGCCCATTGTCAAATGTTGCTTTTCTTTTTCAGAAAGATCCTGAACGATTTTTCCTTTTTGAAGTACGATCAGACGATTTCCGTATTTCAAAGCGTCTTCCATTCGATGCGTGATCATGAGACAAGTCAATTTTTGTTCATTGATCCGCTGATTGGTTAACTGCATTAATGCTTTAGCTGTTTTAGGATCTAAAGCGGCAGTATGTTCATCTAATAACAGTAATTCAGGAGCCGTGATCGTCGCCATCAGCAAACTTAATGCTTGGCGTTGACCGCCAGATAATTCCCCTGCTGGAGTATCCAAATGTTGTTCTAGGCCATTACCGACTTCTTGACATAGTCTGAAAAAATCTTCTTTTTGATTTTTCAAGTTACGTAAACGGAATTTCCGCTTTTGCCCTCTTTTTTGTGCAAGCAGCAGATTTTCTGCTACAGTCATCCGGGGTGCCGTTCCCATCTTAGGGTCTTGGAAAACCCGAGAAAGGAATCGTGCTCTTTTTTCTTCTGAATCTTTTGTGATCAGCTGATCTTTAAAAGAGATCGATCCTTGACTGAGTTGAAGCGTACCAGCGATTGTATTGAACAGTGTGCTTTTTCCAGCACCATTCCCGCCAAGGACAGTGATGAAGTCTCCTTCTCTGATTGTAAGGTTGATTTCATCCAATAGTACTTTCTCTTCATTCATTCCATTGTTTACGACTTTTCTGCCATTTTTGATTGTCAATATATCTGTCATTACTATGCCTCCTTCTCAAAACCCGTTTTTAAGTTCAGTGCTTTCTTCAATTGCGGGATCATCAGACAAATAGCTAAGATGATAGCGGAGAACAACTTCAGATAAGTCGTGTCAAACCCTAGTTTGATTACTACTAAAATCAATAGCTGATAAATGATACTGCCGACAACAATAGCAATCAATCTTTCTGCTAGCGTCAATTCTTGGAAGATCACTTCACCGATGATGATGGAAGCAAGACCGATGACGATTACGCCAATCCCTTTATTTACATCTGCATATCCGTCGTTCTGGGCAATCAGCGCACCGGATAATGCAATGACACCGTTCGACAAAGTTAAACCTAAAATTTTCATACGATCGGTTTTTATCCCTAACGACCGAGCCATCGTTTCGTTGTCTCCTGTCGCAATATAGCCTTGACCTAAATCTGTATTGAAGAAGAATAGCAGTACAGCAATCAAGATGCCCAAAGAGATGAAGCCAAGAAGGACTGTGTCAAAGTAATCAGGTAACCCAAAGCGATGGAAGCTGTCTTGTAGAATCGGATGATTCAATAAAGAAAGATTTGGTGTTCGCATCACAAACAAAATAACTGAGTTCAATCCTGACATCACTAAAATCCCTGCTAGAATAACCGGTATCTTTCCTTTTGTATAAAGTAACCCTGTAATGAGTCCTGCTACCATACCAGCGCCTACGCCCAATAACGTAGCTAAAATCGGTGCTACCCCATGAGTGATAGCTGTCACACAGACAGCAGCACCTAATGGGAAGGACCCTTCTGTCGTCATATCAGGAAAATCTAAGATCCGATAGGTCATGAAAATCCCTAATCCTAATATTGCCCAAAGCATGCCTTGTGAAATAGCTGATACGATCATTTGTCATCCTCCTTAGATGTTTCTTGTTGCGACTCATCTGTAATGATTTTGGCTTTTTCTTTCATCGATTGAGGAATAGTGATTCCTAAGCGATCAGCCTGAGATTGATTGATCACTGTATCCCCTTGATCAAATGTATAAACAGGCGTCGTTTCCGGTTTTTCTTTTCCGCTCGCAAGTTCTGCCGCCATCTTACCGCTTTGAAGCCCTAATTGATATTGGTTGATCCCGATTGTTGCTAGTCCGCCTTGTTCTACCATTGTATCCACAGATGGAATGACGGGGATATTTGCTTTATTCGCTTCTTTCACCACTGTCTGCATCGCATTGGCAATCGTATTGTCTAATGGAACATAGATAAAATCGACTTGTCGGCTCATCACTTGTACCGTTTGTGCAATCTCATTAGTGGAAGGCACCGCATATTTTACTGCTTCTAACCCTTCTTTTTTTGCAGCTTCTTCCGCTTGTGCGACTTGGTATTTTGAATTATCTTCCGAAGAAGCATACAAGATCCCGACTTTTTTTGCATTTGGCAACAAATCAGAAGCAAGCTTGATTTGTGAAGCAACAGGTGGCTGATCAGAAACACCTGTCACGTTTCCACCAGGCTTCTCTAAAGAACCAACTAATCCAGCCCCCACAGGATCCGTTACAGCACCTAGTACAACGGGGATCGACGAAGTCGTGTTTGCTAATGATTGAGCAGCAGGCGTTGCGATTCCGATCAAAACATCAGGATCGGATTGTACTAGCTGTTGACTCATTGTGGCTAGCTTGCTCTGATCGGCTTGTCCATTTTGAAATTTGATTTCAAGATTTTCTCCTTCTTTTAATCCTTCTTCTTTCAGACCATCTTTGATCCCTCGATAAATCTCATCTAATGCCGGATGGCTCACATATTGCAATACCCCGACAACTGTTGTTTTCTTTGTCTGGTTCGTCGAAGTACTTTCTTTTTCTCCTGAGGCTTTTCCATAAATAAATGCACCAGCTAAATAAACTAAAATAATTACTACAACTGTTATTAAACGTTTGTTTTTCATTTTTTTCCTCCTGCAAAGTCAATCTTTTTATTTATTATAATCAGGCAAGTATCCAGTCTACAAAAAAAGACAATGGCCAAAACGGTCATTGTCTTTACACAAAAAACCGCATAGATAGGATCTATGCGGCAGTCAATGTTCATGTCTAGCATAGATACAAGCTTTAGAAATGCACTCTAAAAAGTTGTATCTATGGGAAAGTTTCACCATTAATACAACTTATCTACGCCAGCTGCGCCAATTTTTTTTGTTCTCTGCTGAAATACGTTTTGATAAGTTCATTACAGGTCACCCTTTCCTTAAGAATTGATTTAAGTCTAATCGAATTTTTGAATTTCGTCAACTATATTTTTCATTTTTTTCATTTGTTATTTTGAAGATCAAACATCACTTGTTCTGATAATTAAAAATAGCGCTATATAGACCCACCATTTCATCACACTAACGACTCAATTAGCAGTCTCGGCGTTTGGGGAAGCTGTTCCTGTTCTATCCATTTCTTCTTCTAATTGTTTAATATTGGCTAACGGTAGTCGATTCAGCTCAGGGATCAACTCCTTATCAAAATCAGTTATTCCTCCCTTACCCGCAGTTATCCGATTTGCTTCTTTTCCTCCATCAAAGAAAATAAATGTCACTTCATCCGTTCGTATGTTATATTTTTGTTCCAGTTCATGTACATCATAAACGATCGGATAATAAAAGATCGGTCGATTCAATTCTTCCATAAGCTCAGGATCATTAAAGACATCCAGCATATCCTGATAGGTTTTCCCGTTCGGTTTGCTGAACATCACCGATATCGCTCGGCTTTGTTTGATTTTCTGATCCGCTTGGCTGTAATCAAAAGGTTTTAATTTTCTGGTTGGTATGGATGAATAAACAAGACTATTTACTTGCTCTTCTCGGATTTTTTCCGGCAACAAAAACATCGCAATTGTTAGCAGCAATGATAAGATGAGCAGAAACACAAGACGTCGAAAATACTTACTTGGATTTTCTGCGAATGACACTGAGAAATGTTCATTCATTTCTTGTACTCTCGATTTAACTGCTTCCCAAATAACAAACACCTTCTTTTCTACTTTTTCTCCTATTTTTTATTATACCTAAAAATTTGGATTTCAACGATAGAAACACTGTTTTTTATGTAATTAGTCCAAGTTTTTTCTAGACTTTTGCTTCACTATTCGGACAAATTGGTTTTTCTTCTTTTTTTCGTTATAATGAACATACTTATGAAAAGAAATGAGGAATGAACCATGTCCTTTGATGGTGTATTTACCCATGCGATGGTCAACGAATTGCGTGAAACGTTACTATCTGGTCGGATCTCGAAAATCCATCAGCCTTATGAAAATGAAATCGTGCTGGTGATTCGTTCACGCGGCAAAAACCATCGATTATTATTATCTGCGCACCCTAGTTATGCTCGTGTACAGATTACCCAAATCGATTATCAGAATCCTGATAATCCACCTAACTTCGTGATGATGCTTCGAAAATATTTGGATGGTGCTATTTTAGAAAACATCGAACAAATCGAAAACGATCGAGTGATCCATTTTCACTTTGCTAAGCGCAACGAGTTGGGCGATCTACAGAATATCATATTGATCGTTGAATTAATGGGGCGTCATAGTACAATCGTCTTAGTTAATCAAGAAACTGGGAAAATATTGGACGCGATCAAACACATCGGAAGCTCTCAAAACACTTATCGTTCTTTGCTTCCCGGCGTAGAATACATTGCTCCGCCAAAACAAGAGGTCTTGAATCCATTTAGCTCCGATAAAGAAAAAATCTTTCAGCGACTTTCTCAAACTGAACTAGAACCAAAAGCAATCCAACATCAGTTTCAGGGAATCGGTTTCGATACTGCTCAAGAGCTGACCAAGAGATTGCTTGAACGTCCTAATGAAAAAATGGTTGTTTGGGACGAATTTTTCTCATCGATCATCAATCACCCAGTTCCTACTTTTTACGAAACGACAAATAAAGATTTCTTTACGCCAATTGTTTACCAAGTATTTTCCGAACAAGCATCTGCTGTGACAACTTATCCAACACTCAGTCAATTATTAGATAGCTATTATCATGAAAAAGCGGAGAAAGATCGAGCAAAACAACAAGGCGGAGAACTGATCCGAAAAATCGAAAATGAACTAAAACGAAATAAAAATAAATTGAAAAAACGTGAACAAACACTCAAAGAATCCGAAAACGCTGAGAATTACCGTAGGGATGGCGAACTACTTACTACCTTTCTGACACAAGTACCACGTGGCGCAAAAGAAGTTGTTTTACCTAATTATTATGAAGAAGATCGGCCAATCAAAATAGCATTAGATCCGGCACTGACGCCAAATCAAAATGCACAGAAATATTTCCATCGATACCAAAAGCTGAAGAACGCCGTTAAGTTGATTGGCGAACAAATCCAAGAAGCCAAAGATGAAATCCAATATCTTGAATCTGTCTTGTCTCAACTGGAAATTGCCGGTCCGATGGATATCGAAGCAATCAAAGAAGAATTGACTGCTGAGGGCTATTTGAAAAAGAAGACACAGAAAAAACAAAAGAAAAAGAAACCATCTCAGCCTGATCAATACTTTTCTTCTGACGGAACGCTCATTCTTGTTGGTAAAAACAATCTTCAAAATGACCAGCTGACAATGAAAACAGCTAAGAAAACCGACTATTGGCTTCATGCAAAAAATATCCCTGGTTCGCACGTCATCATCAAAAGTGATCAGCCTTCAGATGAAACAATTACCGAAGCTGCCGAGTTAGCTGCCTATTTTTCAAAATATCGATATTCTGCCCAAGTACCAGTTGATCTTGTACAGGTGAAGCATATCCGCAAGCCAAATGGTGCCAAACCTGGTTACGTCATTTATGAAAATCAGAAAACAGTCATCGTGACACCAGAAGAAGAGAAAATTATAGCTATGAAACAAAACGGGTAATGAATGTATTTTCTTAGAATCATATTTTCGTACTTTTTCATAAAAGCAATCAGTTATAGATTGCTTTCTATAAAAAGAGGGGTTGTGACAAAATTCGTGTCACAACCCCTTATTTCGAATAAACTGTTTTGTTTGGCTGTTCTTTCTACTTAATATCAGTCAGATGTTCCGTCTACTTTTCTTAATTCTGTTGGTCCAGTAACCGAGTAAGCTCTTTGATAAATCTTTGAGCGATTTCACTGAGCGGGCGCTTTGCCGAATAAATGATATAAAATTCATTTAGTTCGCCTTCTGCTAAAGGAATTAACCGCAAGTGCTCACGAATTCCTCCAATCACAATACCAGACCCTGAAGCGTACGCATCAGTTTCAAGAACGATATTCATCAAAGTCCCTCGGTCACTGGTATAGATCACTGTCTCTTGATCAGGAATCTCGATAAGGTCTTCATAAAAATACGGAAAATTATTTCCATCCTGTGTAAAACGAACTTGAGGATAAGATAACAATTCTTCTTTTGTGATCTCTGCGTGTGTAGCTAGCGGATGTCCATGCCTTAAAAAAATGTGTGTTTTAAATTTTCCAATGCTGCGGCCACTTAGTTCTCCTTGTTGCAAATATCTTCTGATACCAGCTTGATTATGCTCGTTCATATAAATAATGCCGATTTCACTGTGCTGCTCTTTGACTTCTTCGATTACTCTCGCCGTCGTCGTCTCCATGATCCGAAATTGTTTGATTTCATCTTTGAATTCCTCGAGTAGCTGTGCGGTCAAAGGACCTAAGAAATCATAATGCTGGGCAGCGATTGAAAAATTCTCTCTCTTTTCACTCGTTAGATAGTGACTTTCTAATGTATCAAGCTGAACCAAGATTTTTTCGGCACGATTTAAGAAGTCTTGTCCTTCTTCTGTTAAATATGCACCTCGATTCGTTCGAGTAAACAGCGTGATCCCTAACTCGGTCTCTAATTCTTTGATACCAGCTGAAAGACTTGGTTGTGAAACAAACATTTTCTTTGCAGCTTCTCTGAAACTACCATTGTTTGCCACAGCGACCACATATTTCATTTGTTGAATATTCATTGCTCAAACTCCTCAAAATAATAAATTTCTCTTCCATTCAAGGGTTGAATTGGTCGGTTGTTCGGCTGTGCATACTGCCCTTTGAAGGGTAGAAGAAACTCTTGGTTCAATTTTCCTACATGATCCATCACAAACCATTGGATTGGCCCGCTGGTAGGTGGAGTTGTCAATGAACCTACATAATGAAAATGGCTTTTTTTCTCTGGAAAGAAGACATCCGGATTTACCCAGTGTTCATGTTTTTCTAAATTCCATCTCTCTCCGTTTTCTTGATCATAAAACCAACCTTCCTGTTCCATTAACTGATACATGACTCCCACGACCAGATTCTCTTTTTTGCTGTTCATATGAACAAAATGAAACTCAATATCTTCCTGGTTCCCGTCGATGATATGTTCAGATGGTAAGTGGAAATGAATATCTGTCAAATAATAGCGTTCTTTCTTGAACTCTACATAACTGAGTTGATCAAAAGGTACTAAATGAATCGTATTTTTGAATTCCTTGTCAGTAAAGCGTTGCTTTTGATAATGAAACGAAAGTGTATCTCCTTTCGTTTTTATTTCTTCACCTTTTGTTAAATGAATAGGTGACTGCAACGGAAATTCCGCACCTCTCGCAAACCAATCACATAAATTCGCCCAATTTTCCGGACCTCTGTCTCCAGAATAGCCCCATTCGACATCCATATTCTTTTTCAACTATACTTCCCCCTGCATCTCATATCGTTTTTATTTTTCTTCTTTCTTTACAATCGTTGAGACGGTTTCTAAAAACGCCTCTTTTCCATAAAATTCCTGGTTCAATAGTTCCGGAAATATCTCTTTAAAGAAATACTGAACAGAAGGCCGATGTTCAAAACTTTTGATAGTAGTCACTGCCTCAATGAACATCTCCTTGTAAACTTTTTCTGGATTATTTTTGATGATTTCATCAAAAGACTCATAAAGAAGGTCAACCTTATCTGAAATGGCTAATAGTTCTCCTTCTACGGTTTCATCTTTTCCTTCGAACAACCGACGGCGATAAACTTCTTGGAACTCAGCTGGAATCTCTTGGTTGATGAATTCGTCCGTCATCTTTTCTTCAACTGTTTGCAGCATCCCTCTTAATTCTTTGCTTGCATATTTCACTGGTGTTTTGATATCACCGATGAAACGTTCGGTATAGTCATGATTCAATGATTTTTCATAGAGCAGTTTCCAATCGATTGGCTGCCCATTTGCTTCTTCAATATCTCCCAGAACTTGCGCAATAGATGCTACACGATACGAATGTGCTGCAACTGTATGCTCTGTATATTTAAAAAAACCAGGTGCCCTTGTGATCGTCTCTAAATTGTTCAATCCTAAAATAAATTCATTCAATCCCATAAAAGTTACCTCCCTTTGAGATTTCTTTTTCCGAATATCATATCATTAAATAACTGACATTCGCAACATTTCCGCTCTTTTCCATTTTCGCAACAGCCCGCTTACCAAAAAATAGAGAAAATCTCGATAGAATAGAGTCAGAGAAGAGATTATTCTCTTCTCTCTGCTAACCAGTCTTAGCAAAATAAATTTTGCAAAAGTCAAAAACTGATCACGATAGAAATTTCTTTTCATACCTGATGAAAAGATGCTTCTCGCAATCAGTTTTTGGATTGTTTTTATATTGATTGACAATCATTTTTTCTCTCAATCAATTAATTATATGATTAAGATTCTTGTTCAAAAATTTCACGAAGTTTCGGGGCATTTAAATCTTTTTCAGATAGTTGAATTAATCTATATCGTAAGTTTCGATTATTTTGATGATATCATTCAACTCATCAATCGCGATATCTGCTTGTGTCTGATCAAGGGGCAGATCTTGCTTTAATGCAATCGTATATAAATTAGCTGCTTTTGCTGATGCAATACCAACAGGAGAATCTTCTACTGCGATGCAATGTCTACGCTCCAATGCATTGACTGCGATTTGATAAATTTCTGGATGTGGTTTACTTTTAGATAGCTTTTCCCCTGAAATGACAAAATCGAAGTATGGTGCTAAAGCATTCTGTGTCAGCATTTTGTCGATTTCTCTTTGCGGAGAAGAAGAAGCAAGAGCAATTTTGATACTTTTCTTTTTTAAATAATCCAAGATGTCTTCCGCACCCTTTCGCAGTGCTATTTTAAAGTCAATAGGATGTTTTTCCCGGTACTTAAGGTATTCTTTTCTAAGATCAGCTCGTTGGTCTTTTTCTGAGACCAATACTTCCCAAATCCCATTTTCTGTCAGTCCAACGAAATCCAACTTATTCGTCGAACCTGGTAGGATGTTTTTTTCTTTGAAAAATTGCATACGTCGATCAAAATAAAAGTTTTCTGAGTCAATTAAGACACCATCCATATCAAAAATCATGCCTAAATTCACAAACCTTCCTCCTATCCATAAATAATTTCATGAATCAATCGTAATTCCAATGTGGAAATCTTGATAGTATACTCACTCTCTATCTCGAAAAAGGCACGATGAATCTGTTCCATTTCTGCACCTGCTTGAGTCGTATATTCCTCTATATCTTCTTGTTCATCCACACTTTCTTTCCTTAAAATTCGTTCAATCATACAGCAGCAATGCAGGTATAGTAAAAACAATTTACTATTAGATAGAGTAATCTCTAAGGTTTCTTCAGCTTCGGATACAGCACTTTGCACTAAACGCAACAGTTTAGTTGCGTCCAAAATCGTTAAATTCTCGATGATTTTATTAATTGAAAAGCTGAACATCAGCTGTTCTTTTAAATCTTTATCACGTATGTCAAAATAATCTTGTAGAATTGAAATGAACTTCTCAACATCTTCACCGTTAATTAAATGATCAAGACCAATATAAGGAACCTGTTCGATTTTGGGATCTTCTGTTCCTACAATCATCAATACTTCATATATCTGGAAAGGATCCTCATACATTTTATTTTTTTGCAATTTTTTGTAATCATACGGAATAATCGTCAATTCTTTGCAATGATTTTCTAAACAAGATTCCAAAATCTCCTGTATTTGAGTAGCTGAACCTATTCCAGTGTAACAGCAAGTTAAGATTGCCTGTGTTTTTTCTTTTTTTGGTAGAATTAGCTGTTTTTTTACTTTGTTTTCTATATCTATTTTTTGGCTGATTTCTGCGATAGACATTTGTCTTTGGATCAACTGCCCAATCTCCAATACAAGAGGCGTAGAGACATAATCGATAATCAGCAGTGGTCCACGTATTTTATCTGCTAGCTTTTTTCCGATTTCGTTCAACGACCCCATATCTACTAATAAAATCAACCCGGCGTCCGTTTGATGATCATTGATAAAGCGAATAACTTGTTCTTCTACTTTAGCTAACGTGATATTGATTGGCATATCATAAGCTTGAAAGATATTCTGCTTCAGCATCCGATTGCCTACGTTCGCCATACTGCTAGCAGTAGAATAACCATGAGCTAAAATGACACTCTTGATTTTCTTTTCTCCTAGCGTGATCTGCAGCCCATGAAAATAAAAGGAAATAAAAATCAAATCTTCCTCTTTAAAATCTTGATCTAATTGTCGAGAAATATGTCCTAGTACTTTTTTAGCATACCAATAAGAAGTATCTATGGAACTCGAAACCAATTCTAACAACTTGTCTTTGACACTTTGCCATTCATGGTTTTCTGCAATCATATCTGTGTTGTTTTTATGGTAGAGATACTGCGCTAGGGCAATCACACGATTACCATCTTGTTCCAATCCGTAGTTTTCATGCATCCATTCAAAAGTTTCTCGTATCTGATAGGTTAGTACAGAATAAAATGATTCTTCTTTCGAATAACTATCTTTAAAAATAAACTCGTCCATCAAATGATTGATTCGATTTACCGTATGATCAATAAAATCTTTGATCATTAATTCTTGCTTTTCAACTTTTTGATACATTTGCACTATTTTTTCAAATAACTGCCTGATCTGCCTGACTTCTGAAGATTCTAAAAAGACTTGATTAGCTGTATGTGGCAAATATTGGCGGTCTGGTAAAGCTTTGATTGTTTTTTTCAGCTGCTCTTTTAGCTGCATTGTATTTTCAGTTGGAAGATCCTTCAAACGAACTAGAATAGACAGACTATTTTGATTTTTGGCGTACGCACTACCGCAGACATATTTCACGATGTTCTTTATCTTCCCTACATTGCCTTCTAAGTCACTATTAAGCAAAAAGTCCACTAGTTGATAACTTACATCGATGCGTTTTGACAAAATATTCGCTTCATTGATAAAAAATGTGTCTATCAGTTGCATACGCTCTGATTGCGGGCGACGTTCATAATTCGGCAACATGACAATCACTGACAAACGGCGAATAAAGGTCGGCAAAAATGTTTGATAGACATTCTCAGTTGTTGCAAATATCATACGGACGTTTGCTTTATGTCTGATTGCATTGTCCCCCATCGGTGAAATTTCTCCTGTATCCATAAATGTAAAAAGCTTTTCTTGCCCTTCATCACTTAAGCGGTGTACCTCATCCAAAAATAATACGCCATTATCAGCTTTTTCTATCAATCCAATATGTTCTTTTTCCGCTCCAGTAAATGCTCCTTTGACATGGCCAAACAAAGCAGAAGACAAGAGTTCAGGATTGTTGAAATATTGGGCACAATTATAAGAGATAAACGGAGCATCTTTTGGGATGACCTTTTCTGCTACAGCATATTCATAGATTTTTTCTGCTAAAAATGTTTTTCCTGAACCGCTATTGCCTGATAAAAGAATAGGTAACCCATTCCCAGGATAAAGTACTGCTGTCTTTATTTGATCAACTACTTCTCTTAAGCTGCCATTTGCTCCAATCACCGTTTCTAATGCATTGGCTTTTTCTGCTGCAAATAAGTCTTCCCAAGTTTCATATTCAGATTCTCTGTGGAAAATGCCAAGTTCAGCTAAAGTTTCAACATGTAAAAAAGAGACGGGGTAACTCTTGACCTTGACCAATACTCCTTCTTTCATTCCTTGATTTAAGTAGAAACTTGTTGTACTGCGATTCAAACCGACATTTTCGCTAATTGATAAAGCTGAAAAATCTTCTGCATGATGCTCACTATAATTTTTTGTCAGCTCTTTTAAATATTTTTCTACTTTTTTATTCATGATCAACACCACCCAATTTACTCTTGCTCAATCAATTGTACGAGAATAAGAAACCCTTTTCAATGCAAGGGAAGAAAAGCCGAGGCACTTGGCCTCAGCTCTAATTTAATACTTTAGTTTCCACATATAACGACGCTTTGTCAGCGGATGCTGGCGTACTTCAGCTAATTCTTCTGCATAGACACGGAATACTGCTGTGATGACGAATGGATTGAAGTAATCAAGAACCTCTTTCGCAATGTGGGCTGACAGTCCCCAATCTAGAGCATCTACGATTTCTATTTTTGCATCGAAACGATTCAAAAAGGTCAGTGCTCGAGCATCCATTTGACGCGTACGACCATCATTCATCAATAAGATAAATGGTACGTCTTTGTCCGTGATTTCAAATGGACCATGGAAAAATTCACCAGAATGGAAAGTACCAGAGTGAATCCATTGCATCTCCATCATTAAACAATTAGAAGTGGAATACGCAACTTCATGAGTGGCTCCTGAACTCATAACATATATCACCTTTTCATTTTTGAAACGTTCGGCGAATTTTTTTGCTTGAAGACGTGCTCCCTTTGCGCTTTCTTGCGACAAATCATAAATTTTGTCGAAACCATCCATCATCTTGTCGTAGTCTTTATACCCTTCGATCTGATTTAGTAGTTCAACTGCAAGTTCTAAGCAGTAACCTGTTTTTTCTAGTTTTGCCGCGTAATCTTCTGTGAAACGATGATAAATCACATAGTCTGCATCTTTCGTTAACGGAGAATCTACGCTATGTGTTAAACTAATAACTGTGGCACCTTGTTCTTTCGCTACTGCGTTAGCTTGAACAGTTTCAGGAGTCGTACCTCCCAATGAAGCTGAAATAACTACAGTATGATCGTTGATCGAGCGAGGTGTCGCATAATTGAATTCATTTGCCGTAAAGTGGCTGATACGTAATTTGTTTGCGTTTTGTTCTAAAAAATATTTTGCTGGATATAGATCTGCTTTCGATGCACCACAGCCGACAAATACGATGGACTCCACCTCTTTGTTCGCGATGATTTCTTTGACGATATCTTTTGGACTTAATGTTGAATTCATGTTTGAATTCCTCCTCATACTATTTATTTTTAACCTAAATTAGGTTGGTCCCTTAATTAAAAATCCCGCATAAACTTAGTAAAACACCACCAGCGATACAAATAGTGAGCATCAAACCGGTCCGAACTTTCTTTTGCAACAACCAATACATAAAAAATGTCAGCCCTAAAGGAATCAACTGGGGCATGATATTATCTAAAACATCCTGTAAAACAAACGCCTTGCCGAATCTTAGCGGTGTGGTGATCCCAATCATGCTAGCAATCATAGCTCCAATGACCATCAAACCGATAATCGTACAAACATACATCACTTTATCCATCAGACCTTCTTGATACAGTTTCGCTAAATATTTATTCCCAGTATTATAACCAATTTTTCCGCCATAATATGTAACGAAAAAGGACGGAATGAAGGAGATGATGATGGCCAAGATAGGGCCTAAGATACTACCTTGCTGAGCGAGATTGATTCCAAAGCCAAAGGCCAAAACACGTATGGTTCCTTGGAAGAAAGAGTCTCCGATTCCTGACAAAGGTCCCATAAGCGAAGTCTTCAAAGCACTGATGGTTTCCGGATTGAAATTCTCTTGATCTTCGGCATATTGTTCTTCCATAGATGCTGCTAGTCCTAAAACGAATGAACTTGTTTGCGGCGTACAATTGTAGTAAGCCATGTGCCGCTCATAAGCATCGATTTTCTTTTGTTTGTCTTCTGGCTTGTCATAGATTTTATCCATGATTGGTGCGATACCATACATAAACCCCATATTCATTTGTCGTTCGTAATTCCACGAAGCTTGTATTGCCCACGAACGCCAGAAAAATTGCCAATACTTCCAACTATTTTGATCTTTCTTAGTCATAAAAAAACTCCTTTCTATAAATCATCTAAAGGATCAGGTTCGCTTACAGCTGTCCTATTATCTTTACCATTGAATTTGACTTGTGCCATCACAAAGGCCACAATGCAAGCAAAAGCTGCGATACCTGTGATGCTTAATCCGGAGTAAGCTGTGATTAGAAAACCAAGTAATAAAAACGGGATCATTTTTTTCGTCAACATCGTTTGTAACAACAAAGCAAAACCATATGCTGGTAAAATTTTGCTTGCTAAAGTCAGACCATTTGTCAACCATACTGGGATACTGCTCACGATATTTTTCACTAAATCTGTTCCAAAGTAAACAGCTAAAAAGATAGGGATAAAATACATCAGTGAATATAAGACCGTACCATAGATTATGTGGATCCGTCGTGCTCTGCTGAACTTTCCTTCATTGATTAAATTATCTGCCCAATGTGTCAGATTTGAGAGTACCGTCCGCATCAATATTCCAAGCATTTGTCCTAACACAGAGATTGGAATGGCAATAGTCAGAGCAGTTTCAGCATTGGAGCCAGATAGAATAGCAAAAGCTGTAGCAATAATGGACGCCATATTCATATCCGGTGGAGCTGCTGCTCCAATATTTACCAGACCAAGCGACATCAATTCCAGAGAAGCACCAACCAACAAACCTTTTTCCAAGTCACCTAATACTAACCCAACTAGCGTACTCACGATTAAAGGCCGTTCAAAATTCATCCTCCCTAGTAGTCTAGAGTCCAAGATGCACATGATTCCGACCAGACCTAAGGCAATCGATTGAAACAACATAACGTAAACTCCTTTCTTTTTAAATCATTGTATTCAAATCCTCTTTTTTGGAGGTTGGAACCTGTTGCATGAACTGTTTGATGCCCATTGATTTTAGTGCTTTCGCATCTTCTATCTCATTTTCAGTCAAGAAGATAGCATTACTGAATTGTTTTGATCCTTCTTTTTTTATGATGCCTCCGTAATTGATTTCCTTAACGTTTGAGTAATTTTCGCAAAACTGACGAACATCTTTGGTATTGCCAAAGATCATCATGATGTTTTCGCTCAATGCTTCTATTTTAGATATTTTTGTCAATGTATTTTCAACGGTAAGTATATTGAGTTTGATTCCTTGAGGTTTTGATAGTTCTAAAGACATTTTTTTAAATTCATCGTTGGCTGCTTCATCATTCACCACTATAAGTCGGTTGATTTGCAAAGATTTACTCCAAGAAAACACCACTTGTCCATGTAACAATCGGTGATCGATACGAATGAACTTGATCATAGATCATCTCCTCCTTCATTTGATTTTTTTAGTAATCGATTGCAATCAATCAATGACTGCCGACTTTCTTCAATAATCAATTCTAAATCTGCAGCAGCAATTGGGTTAACTTGCGTGGCGATTGAAATCACCAAGGGTAGATTCATTCCAGTGATCAATCGTATTGCTGGCTCTTTCTTTAACAGTCCTATCATTTCATTATTGACACTTCCTCCTAAGATATCTGTGAGAATAAATAGATTTTCTTTTCCTAATTTTGTAACTATACTTTGTATTTGTTGTTCTATCGGCTCATCTTCATCGCGATAAGCTGATAATGCATAAATATTAGTGGCAGGTCCCAAGATCATTTCAGCTGTTTGTTTTAGCCCTTGAGATAATGCGCCATGACTAGCTAGAATAATCGTATTCATTTTCATTTCCTCCTCGCTGACAATTTTATATAAAGCAAATACCGTGCCAACTTCTGTTCAGCCTGTAAAAGCTATAGTTACAACTATTTCCCAACACTTTTATCATTTACTGATAAGTGTTCAATCGATTTTGTAAAAGTGTTGGACTGCTTTTCTACATATATAAAACAAAGATAGCCCCTCGACTGTGGGATAGGAACACAGTTGAGGGGCTATTTTGACTCGTTGAAGTCGTTCATACTTTGTGTAATCAACGCTATTGAAGATCATGCATATGTATCTTATGGATATATTTCCTCATCAAAATCATCCATGCAGGATTATGAAAAAATAAGGATACAGTTTATGTAACTGTATCCCTAAAAAATATAACGGTGTAGAGAAATGGTAATTTAGAAATATTCAAAATAACATAGCTTTATTTCTTTAATTATCTATGTTTTTTGTACTTAAGACTGCCAATTTTCAGGATCTTTTTTCCATTCTTTTAGCAGAGTTAATTCTTGCTCATCGATATAACGATCTTCTAAAGCTACTTCGATCAATACAGAATAATTGGTCAACGTCATAAGAAGGATTTCGGCTTTTTCGAAATTTGCTTTTCCTTTTGGCAACTCATACGTAAAGATAGCTGCAACACCAAGTATATCCGCACCTTCTCTTTTTGCTGCTTCAGCTGCTTCCAAGACACTGCCTCCTGTAGAAATCAGATCCTCGATCACAACCATCTTCTGACCTTCAACTATACGCCCTTCGATTTGGTTACCTTTCCCATGATCTTTCGCCTTACTTCGAATATAGACCATTGGCAAGTCTAATATTTCCGCTACCCATGCAGCATGAGGGATTCCTGCCGTTGCAGTTCCAGCAATTACTTGTACTTCAGGGAAAGCTTCTTTGATTTTGCTTGCTAAGCCTTTTGCAATCTCTTTTCGGACTTTTGGATAACTCATCGTGATTCGGTTATCACAGTAAATGGGGCTTTTGATTCCACTTGCCCAAGTAAAAGGATCACTTGGATTTAAAAATACTGCTTCAATCTCTAATAGATCTTTTGCGATACTTTGTTCTACATTCATTTTAGGTTGGCTCCATTCTGTTTGAATCGTTCGGTATGCTTCATAAGGATCAGTTGCCTGTGTGATTGGTCGTCCCACAACGATGAAAGTTGAGCCAATCTCTCTTGCTTGAGAAGGTGTGACTACTCTTGTCTGATCTCCTGCGACTGTTCCTTCTGGTCTTATCCCTGGAGTTAAGCAAACAAATTCATCTCCCGCCGTTTCTTTGATTGCTTCTACTTCCCAAGCAGAAGAAACCACACCATCTAATCCTGCTTTTTTGGCACAGTTAGCGTAATGGATCACACTTTTTTCTAAAGGAACTTCGATTAGTTGGTCTGCATGCATCTCCTCTTCACTTGTAGAGGTAAGTTGAGTGATAGCTAGAAGTAGCGGACGTTTCCCACCTTCTGGCGTTCCTTCTTCTAATCCACGCATTGCCGCCTCCATCATGCGAATACCGCCAGCTGCATGAACAC
Organism: Enterococcus sp. NBRC 3427; assembly: GCF_007996925.1. Taxonomy (NCBI): domain Bacteria; kingdom Bacillati; phylum Bacillota; class Bacilli; order Lactobacillales; family Enterococcaceae; genus Enterococcus; species Enterococcus sp. NBRC 3427. The sequence goes on from NZ_BJLL01000003.1 coordinate 40,202, forward strand.
ATGTGACATCAACACCAAGCTTTGCCAGTCCCCGCATTGCTTTTTCGACCGTATTCGGAATATCGTGAAGTTTCAGATCTAAAAACACATCGTGCCCAGCATCCTTTAGATAACGTACGATTTCAGGTCCTTCTTGGTAGAACAATTCCATTCCGATTTTCACAAACAATTTTTCTTCTTCTGGGAAAAAACGAAGAAAGTCTTCTACTTCTTGCCAAGTTGAAAAATCTAATGCAATGATTGGTCGTTGGTTTAGTTGGTTCATCGTTCACGTTCCTCTCTCACTTCTTTGATTAATCTTTCCAGTGACTCAATACCTAGTTCGCTCATTCGCACTGGGAGCTCTTTGATTAGTTTAGGACAGATATAGGGATCGGTGAAATTCGCAGTCCCTATAGCTACAGCGCTTGCTCCAGCCATAAACATCTCAAGAACATCGTCCACTGTCTGCACGCCGCCCATCCCAATGATTGGAAGACTGGATATACTTGCCACTTGATGAATCAAACGGATAGCGACAGGCTTGATTGCTGGTCCGGATAGTCCACCTGTTTGATTGGCTAAAATCGGTTTTCTTGTCTTAAGGTCAATCCGCATACCAAGTAGTGTATTGATCATTGTAAATCCATCTGCCCCTCCAGCTTCGATTGCCTGAGCGATTGGAACGATGTCTGTCACATTTGGGGATAGTTTGACATAGACAGGAACAGAAGCAACTTTCTTTACTGCTTGTGTTAATTGAAAAGCAACATCTGGATCTGTTCCAAAAGCAATTCCGCCATGCTTGACATTTGGACAGGAAATATTCAGCTCGATTGCTTTCACATTTGGTGCTTCGCCGATTTTGCTACAAACTTCTACATAGTCTTCTTCACAAGCACCAGCAACATTTGCGATGATAGGTAACTCATTGTACTCCTCTAATTCTGGAAGAAGTTTATTCATAACAACGTCTAGACCAGGATTTTGTAAACTAATCGCATTCAACATGCCAGATGGTGTTTCCGCCACTCTCGGTGTGGGATTGCCAAAGCGAGCATTTGGAGTCGTTGCCTTGACCATGATCGAACCAAGCTGATTCAAATCATAGTATTTTCCGTATTCTTTGCCAAAACCGAAACAGCCACTTGCTGGCATGATAGGATTTTTTAATTCTAGGCCAGGAAGTTTGACTGCTAAAGGATTCTCATTCATATAATTACCTCTCCTATTTTAAAAATCGGTCCTTCGTCACAAACTTTCACACTTTTTGTTCCTGTTTCATCTTCCGGCGTATGACAAACGCAAGCATAGCAAGCCCCTATCCCACATGCCATGCGGGATTCTAATGATAACTGGACATTTTGATGCGAAGAAAACAACTGTTCCACTGTCTTCAATAACCCGTTTGAACCACATGCAAAAACAGCTGTAGGTTTCGTCTTCGTTCCTAATAATAAATTACCGACATTTCCGTGCATACCGTATGTTCCATCGTCAGTAGCGATTCTTGTTTCTCCTAGACGATTAAATTCTTTTTCATAATAAACGACTTCATGTGTGGCAAAACCTAAAAAGTGCGTTGGCTTGATCCCTTTTTTGACTAACTGCTTTGATAACTCATACAGAGGAGGGACACCGATTCCCCCACCGATTATAAATACTTCGTCTCCTGTATGAAGATCAGATAAATCAAAGCCATTACCTAAAGGGCCCATAACATCTAAATAGTCTCCGGCAGAAAGAGTAGAGAAAACACTAGTCCCATCACCTTCCACCCGATAGATAATACGGCAAGTATTTGTCTCGTGATCGATATGATTCAAGCTAATCGGTCGGCGTAGCAGCAAGTCTGCACGCGGCACGAGGATATGCAAAAACTGTCCTGGTTGCTGCATTTCTTTTACTAGATCACCTTTTAATGTCATTTCAAAAATCTTTGGTGCCAGCTGTTTTTGCTGAACGATTTCCATCATTTCTTGTTTCATCTGTCCCCTCCTGTAACGGATTTTCTTCTTTCGGTCTTAACATGTGTACACCGTTAAATAGGGTTGGTTGAAAATGCACGGGATTCCATCACTCGAACGATCGCATCTGCTGTGTCTAAAGAAGTAAACAACGGAATACCATGTTCAACTGCTTCTCTTCGGATAATGAAGCCGTCTTTAGAAGCATTTCCCCGATCTTTATCAATCGTATTGACAACCACTTGTGTTTTACCATCTCGTATCAAGTCGACTACATTTTTTTCTGCTGCTTCCTCAGAAATTTTCGCAACTGTTTCAACGACCAAACCATGTTTCTCGAAATAGGCAGCTGTATGTTTCGTTCCTATCAGACTATAGCCGATTTCTGTAAAACGTTTAGCCAACTCTAGTGCTTCTTCTTTTGTTTCATCCGCAATCGTAAACAATACGGCTCCATATTCAGGCAAGTGTAATCCAGAAGCTTCGAATGCCTTGTACAAAGCTTTGTCTAATTGTCTGTCAGATCCCATTACTTCTCCAGTCGATTTCATTTCAGGTCCTAAGTAAGTATCGACTTTCTGCAATTTAGTAAAAGAAAAGACGGGCGCTTTAACATGAACTTCTTTTGTTTCCTTATAAAGTCCGTTTTCATAACCAAGTGCCTTTAATTTTTCTCCCAAAATAGCTTTCGTCGCAATTTGTGCCATTGGAATTCCTGTCACCTTACTTAAGAATGGAACAGTCCGACTTGCTCGAGGATTGACTTCGATCACATAAACCTCATTTTCATGGATGACAAACTGGATATTCATCATCCCGACACAATTCAAACCTAATGTTAAACGGATCGTGTAGTCTTCGATCGTTTTCTTGATCGATTCAGATAATGTTTGAGGTGGATACACAGCCATTGAATCCCCTGAATGGACACCAGCACGCTCAATATGCTCCATGATCCCTGGGATGAGTACTGTTTCACCGTCACAAATCGCATCCACTTCGCATTCACCACCAAGCAAATAGCGGTCCACTAGTACTGGATGTTCTGGAGAAGCTTTCACAGCATGTTCCATGTAGTCTTCTAAATCTCTCTGATTTTCAACGATTTCCATCGCACGTCCGCCTAATACATAGCTTGGACGAACAAGAACTGGATAACCAATTCTCGAAGCGATAACCACGGCTTCTTCTTTACTTGTAGCAGTATCCCCTAAAGGTTGAGGAATATCCAACTCTTTCAGCGCTTGCTCGAATAAATCACGATTTTCCGCACGATCCAAGTCTTCGATCGTTGTCCCTAAGATTTTTACACCAGCAGCAGTCAAAGGTTCGGCTAAGTTGATTGCTGTCTGACCACCGAATTGAACGATTACTCCTATCGGCTGTTCTAGCTCGATCACATTCATCACATCTTCGAAGGTCAATGGCTCAAAATATAATTTATCCGAAATAGAAAAGTCAGTAGAAACTGTTTCCGGATTGCTGTTCATGATGATTGCCTCGTATCCTGCCTGCTGGATTGCTTTGACAGAATGCACAGTCGCATAGTCAAATTCAACCCCTTGTCCGATACGGATAGGACCAGATCCCAGTACTAGAACTGAGGGCTTTTCTGATCGTGAACTTTCATTTTCATATTCATAGGAACTATAAAAATAAGGTGTTTTTGATTCGAATTCCGCTGCACAAGTGTCAACCATTTTATATACAGGAATCAAATCATTTTCTTTTCTCATCTGGCGAACGGCTTCTTCGCTTATTTCCCACAGCTCCGCCACTTTTTTGTCTGTAAAACCATTTTGTTTCGCTGTTTTCAATATCTTGTCATCCAACGGCTGCTGTTTCAACTGCTGTTCGATTTCTACGATATACAACAGTTTATCTAAAAAGAATAAATCGATTTTTGTCAAATCTGCCAATTCTTCTATGGTGTACCCTCGTCTAATAGCTTCAGCTACATAAAACAGGCGATCATCTTGTGCTCGAACCACTTTTTGGATTAGGTTATCGTCTGTGATGTCTGCCAACTCAGGAAGTTCGATATGGTGTGTACCGATTTCTAAAGAACGCACAGCTTTCAATAAAGACTCTTCGATATTCCGACCGATAGCCATCACTTCACCAGTTGCTTTCATCTGCGTGCCTAAAAGCCGTTCTCCGTTTTCAAACTTATCAAACGGCCAGCGAGGAATTTTAGCTACAACATAATCTAATGCAGGTTCAAATTCTGCAAAAGTCGTTCCTGTGACAGGATTTTTCATTTCGTCTAATGTTAATCCAAGCGCTATTTTAGCAGCTAGCTTAGCAATCGGATAGCCAGTCGCCTTACTTGCTAACGCAGATGAACGAGAAACACGCGGATTGACTTCAATCACATAATAATTAAAACTATGCGGATCAAGAGCAAGTTGGACGTTACAGCCTCCTTCAATCTTAAGTGCGCGAATAATCGAAAGAGAAGCATCACGAAGCATTTGATATTCATGGTCAGACAATGTCTGGCTAGGAGCAAATACGATAGAATCACCTGTATGGATACCCACTGGGTCAAAATTTTCCATATTGCAGACAACGATTGCATTATCAGCCGAATCTCTCATCACTTCATATTCAATTTCTTTAAAACCCGCAATACTTCGTTCAATCAAACATTGGGTAGCCGGGGAAAGACTTAATCCATTTTCTGATACTGTCCGTAACTCTTCTTCATTTTCACACATGCCTCCACCAGTCCCGCCTAAAGTAAAGGCTGGACGAACAATGACGGGATAGCCGATTTTATTTGCAAACGCTACAGCTTCTTCTACTGTATTGACGATTTCAGACTCGGGGATCGGCTGATTCAATTCTTTCATCAACTGTTTGAATAGATCACGGTCTTCTGCTTGATCGATCGCAGAAAGCTTCGTTCCTAGAAGTTCTATGTTCAATTCTTCTAAAATACCAGATGCTGCCAGCTCCATTGCCATATTGAGGCCTGTCTGTCCGCCTAAAGTTGGAAGGAGAGCATCTGGACGCTCTTTTCGAAGAATCCTTGATACAAATTCAAGTGTGATCGGTTCGATATATACTTGATCTGCCACTTCTTTGTCCGTCATGATCGTCGCAGGATTAGAATTTACTAAAACTACTTCATATCCTTCTTCTTTTAAGGCAAGACAAGCTTGTGTTCCTGCGTAGTCAAATTCTGCGGCTTGACCAATGATGATCGGACCAGATCCAATCACCATAATTTTCTTGATATCTGTACGTTTCGGCATCTGTTTACTGCTCCTTTCCTGCATCCATCATTTCCATAAATTCATCAAATAAATGTAGTGCATCGTGCGGACCAGGGGCAGCATCTGGATGAAACTGCACACTGAAAGCGGGATAATCTCTGTGTTTGACTCCTTCTACTGTTCCGTCATTTACTTCTACATGAGTTACGATGAGTTTTTCTGGATCAATCGTGGCTTCATCGACTGCATAGCCATGATTTTGAGAAGTAAAATCAATTCTTCCGGTCGCTACTTCTCGTACCGGATGATTTAATCCTCGATGTCCGAATTTCATTTTATAGGTATCTGCACCGTTGGCTAAAGCAAATAACTGGTGACCAAGACAAATACCAAAAATCGGTACTTTTCCTTGAATTTTTTTGATCATTTCGATTGCTTCTGGCACATCTTTTGGATCACCAGGTCCATTCGTCAGCATGACTCCGTCTGGTGATAGCGCTAAAATCGTCTCGGCATCTGTGTTATAGGGAAGTACTGTGAGGTTACAGTTTCTTTTACTCAATTCTCGTAAAATACTATGTTTCAAGCCGAAGTCAATGACGATGACTTTCCGTCCTGTTCCTGGACTTGGATAGGGTTTGTTAGTGGAGACTTGCTGCACTTGATTGGTTGCTAGAACGGTTGCTTTCAGCTGATCAAATGCATGTTCGAAGGAATCTCCAGCATCAACGATACTTGCTTTCATCGTTCCGACTTCACGGATTTTACGAGTAAGGGCGCGCGTATCGATACCTGATATTCCAGGAATCCCTTTTTGTTTCAAAAATGAATCTAGCGTCATTTGGTTTCGCCAGTTTGAAGCTACACGCGCGTGCTCTTTTACTACTACTCCTTTGCATGTTGGAGAAATCGATTCATAATCATCTCTATTTACCCCATAATTGCCTACCATAGGATAGGTAAATGTAATTATTTGACCGTTGAAACTTTGATCGGTGATGGTTTCTTGATAACCAGTCATACTTGTTGTAAAAACGATTTCTCCGAAGACATTTGCATCCGCGCCAAAAGCTTTTCCTTCGAAAACTGTTCCATCTTCTAATATAAGCAAACGTTCCATACTTTTATTCTCCCTTCTGCCACACAAGTTTTCCGTTGACAAAAGTCATTTGTGTTTCACCTTTTACTTTCCAGCCGATAAAAGGTGTATTTTCCCCTTTTGATAAAAAGTCTTCTTTATCGATCGTGCAAGTTTTTGTAATATCAAAAATTGCTACATCGGCGGGTGCACCGACTGTCAGTGTTCCTGCATTCAAACCAAAAATCTCGGCCGGTTTAACTGCCAACCAATTGATTACTTGTTCCAATGTGAATTGTCCAGTTTCTACAAAATGAGTGTAAATCAGTTGAAATGCTGTTTCGCTTCCTACGATGCCAAATGGTGATTTCATGAAGCTTTGGCTTTTTTCTTCTAATCCATGTGGGGCATGATCTGTAGCGATACAATCGATTGTGCCGTCAAGCAAACCTTCGATCAAGGCTTCCCTGTCCTCCCGTCCTCTTAGCGGTGGGTTCATTTTCCAAAAGCCGAAATCTTCGGGAATATCTTCATCGATCAAAATAAGATGATGGGGCGAAACTTCCGCTGTTACGTGGATTCCTGCTTTTTTTGCGTCTCTGATTACTCGGACACTCTCTTTAGTAGATACGTGGCACACATGGTAATGAACACCAGTTGCTTCAGCTAGCAACAAATCTCTGGCGATTTGAGAAGACTCGGTTACACTTAAGATCCCGGGAAGACCAAGTTCTTCTGCCTTCTTGCCGGCGTGCATAACACCGCCAAATAATAAAGATTCATCTTCTGTATGGGCTACTAGTGCTTTATTGTTTTTCGCAGCTTCTTTCATAGCCAGATACATCGTTCCAGCCGTTTGAACACCTACACCGTCATTTGTGAAAGCAAAAGAACCTTCTTCAATCAGTGCTTCTTGATCAACTAATTTCTCACTTCGCAGATTTTCTGTGATTGGCGCATACTGTAATACCTTCACAACTGCATCTTTTCTAATGATGTCATATACTTGTTTCAGCTTTTCTGCCGTATCAGGTACAGGATTTAAATTCGGCATCGCGCATACAGTAGTAAAACCACCACGTGCAGCTGAGCGAGTTCCAGCTTCGATCGTCTCCTTGTATGTAAATCCTGGCTCTCTCAAATGGACATGGACGTCCACTAAACCAGGTGTGATCAATTGTCCCTTTGCATCAAACACTTCATCAAATTCGGCTTCTGAGAATCCTGTACCGATTGCTTTGATTCGCCCATCTTCTATCCAAATTTCTGCTGGTATCGTCATATTTTTTCGTGTATTGATCTGACCGTTTTTAATGAGTGTTTTCATTTTTTCATCCTCCTATAATTACGCTTTTCCATTTAGCACTGCTTCTAAGATTGCCATTCTGACAAAGACACCATTGCTCATTTGTTGAACGATTCGTGACTGTAATCCTTCCACTAATGAATCAGCTAATTCCACATCGCGGTTAACTGGTGCTGGGTGCATAATGATTGCATGTTTTTGCAGCTTCTTCGCACGTTCAACTGTTAAACCATATTCCTGATGGTAGCCTTCTTTTGAGAAGCTTTCTTTTCCATCATGGCGTTCGTGTTGCACTCGAAGCATCATCATGACATCAACTTGATCTAGTAGTTCGTCCAATGGCATATAATGTCCGTATACTTCGAACTCCTCATCGTACCATTCTCTAGGACCTGAGAAGAATACTTGTGCACCTAAGCGTTTTAACATCTGCATATTGGATTTCGCTACCCGAGAGTGAGTGATGTCCCCTACAATGGCAACTTTCAGTCCTTCAAAGTGTCCAAATTCTTCATAAATCGTCATCAAATCAAGCAAGCATTGGGTTGGATGCTGTCCGCTTCCGTCTCCCCCATTAATAATCGAGCACTGGATGGTTTTGCTTTGTATCAGTTCGTCATAATAGTTCTCATCACCATGACGGATGACCGCTACGTCTACACCTAATGCAGACATCGTCAGTACTGTATCGTATAACGTTTCTCCTTTTTGGACAGAGCTTGTACTTGCTTCAAATTCAATCACTTCGAGCCCTAGTTTTTTCTCCGCTACGTCAAAACTTTTATGTGTGCGGGTGCTATTTTCGAAAAAGAGGTTTGTAGCAAAGTACTGGCGCTTTTGCGGAGTCCAATTAGCCCCTTGCTTGAATTCTTGCCCTCTGCGAATCAAGCCCATAACTTCTTGGTCAGTAAGTGCCTCAACGGTCAATAAATGCTTTAAACTGATACGTTCTGATTTGATGATCATAATGTTTCCTCCTTAGTTTTCTTCGCTTCGTGAAGTTTCTGGTAAGATAAGATTTAAAATGATGCCAAGTACAGTTGCTAACGCCATTGCCGACAATGTAAATGTGCCTACTTCAAAGACAAGTCCGCCAATTCCTACTACTAGGATAACTGAAGCAATCAACAGATTTTTCTTTTTGTCAAAATCGATTTTGTTCTCGATCAAAATCTTCATTCCACTTGCTGCAATGACACCAAACAAGATAAAACTGATTCCTGAGATGACTGGTCCAGGAATACTTAAAATCAAAGCGCTTAATTTTCCTACGAATCCCAAAACGACTGCAAAAACTGCAGCTCCCCCAATTACAAACACGCTATGGACGCGTGTGATAGCCAGAACACCAATGTTTTCGCCGTAACTTGTTACAGGAGGTCCACCAACGAAGGCTGCTACGATTTGTGCTAAGCCATCACCTGTCAACGTCTTATGAAGACCCGGTTCTTCAAAGAAATTACGTTTAGTTAGTTTATTCAATACCATAAGATGGCCGATATGCTCTGTCATCGTCACAAAAGCGATGGGTGCCATTGTTGTGATTGCTCCAAGATATAGCTTTGGTTCATATTGTACAAAGGGAATCTCAAAGTTAGGAACAGCAAACCAGGCAGCGTCTACGATTGGCTTAGTATCCACGATTCCAAACAGCAAGGCTACGATGTACCCGCTAATAATACCTAGTAAAATCGGAATCAATCCGAGAAAACCTCTTAGCCACATGTTGAAGAAGATGGTCAATCCTAATGTGATCAGTGCTACGGCAATATACTTGAAATCATATGTGCCTTGATTATACATAGCATTTGTTGCTGCATTTGCCGCAAGTCCCAACCCGATAACCATGATGACTGGGCCGACGACGATCGGAGGCAAGATTTTATCCAGCCATGCTGAACCGATCTTTTTGATAATCAGCGCAACAATCAAGTAGACTAATCCAGTTGTGACTGCTCCTTGTGCAATCGCTGGATAACCATCTGTTTTCATCAAAAGCTGCATCGCCGCAATGAAAGCGAAGCTGCTTCCTAAGTACGCCGGTATCTTTCCTTTAGTAGTAAATAAGTACACCAATGTCCCTAGTCCTGAACTGACTAGCGCGATGCCTGGATCGATCCCTACTAAGATAGGTACTAACACGGTTGCTCCGAACATCGTGAACAAGTGTTGTAAACTTAATCCAACCCAATGTCCTGGGGTTGGGCGATCGTGGATATCTAACACCACGTCATCATTATGAAATCCTTTTTTCTCCGACATGTTTCTCTCTCCTCTAATCTTCCTCTTTCAAAATCATGATGCGATCTTGTCCATCAAGCTCTTGCATCTCTACTAAAATCTCTTCCGCCCGAGATGTTGGAATGTTCTTCCCAACATAATCTGCACGGATTGGCAATTCTCGATGCCCACGATCTACTAGGACTGCTAATGAAATTTTTCTTGGTCTGCCAAAATCCATTACTGCGTCCATTGCTGCTCGAATCGTTCGTCCTGTATACAAAACATCATCAATCAAAATAACTTCTTTTCCTTCTAAGGAAACTGGGATGTCAGAAGAATGAAGTTCCGGTTCTTCTGGATTTTCTTTTTTGTCATCTCGGTATAAAGTGATATCTAGTTCTCCCACAGGAATATCGATATCTTCTAGTTGCTTCAAACGTTCAGCGATTCTTGATGCAATGTAGATCCCTCGTGTTTTGATACCTACCAATACGATATCTTGGATACTATGGTTTCTCTCGATAATCTCATAAGTGATTCGAGTCAATGCTCGCTTCATCGTTACCTGATCTACTACTTCTTTTGCTTGCATTTTCATTCCCCCTACTTTTTTGCATAAAAAAACTCCTGCCCTAAGAGGACAGGAGGAATGTTTAGACTGAGCGTATACTGATACACTGATAGCTATACTATGTCAATGAGCAATTTACTTTATGGCGCACCATACGTATCCTTGCTCCCACCCTTCTTAGCCTCACGGGACTAAACTTAAAGGAATTCTATTAAGTTTTATGCTTTCGTTGTTAATTACTATACCGTTATCTAAATTAAAATGCAATGTTTTTTCTTAATTTTTCTAAAGTTTTTTCAAAAACTTCTGGAAGAGGTGCTTCAAAGACCATCTTTTCATTTGTAGTCGGGTGTGTAAAACCTAGCATTTGCGCATGAAGAAACTGACCATTGCCTTTCAAAGTTTTCTTCGGTCCATATACTGGATCTCCAGCTAACGGATAGCCGATATACTTCATATGCACGCGGATCTGATGTGTTCTTCCAGTTTCCAGTTTTAATTCAACCAGAGTAAAACCTTCAAAACGTTCCAACACAGTAAAATGCGTGACAGCTGGCTTCCCATCTTCTCTTATCGCCTGCATTTTTCGGTTTTCTTTCGAACGGCCGATTGGCGCATTGATCGTGCCTTTTTCGTGAGGAATCTCTCCATGGACTAAAGCAACATATTTACGTAAAGAAGTCTTATCTTTTAATTGCTCAGCTAATGATTCGTGTGCCTGGTCATTTTTAGCAACCATCAGCAGACCTGAAGTATCTTTGTCGATTCGGTGGACGATACCTGGTCGGATAACCCCGTTGATCGTAGAAAGATCCTTGATATGATACATCAGCGCATTGACCATTGTGCCATGCGTATGACCTGCTGAAGGATGAACGACCATTCCTTGGGGTTTATTGATTACCGCGACATCTTCATCTTCGTAAACGATGGTCAACGGGATGTTCTCTGGGACAACATCTAAGGTTTCTGGTTCAGGGATCAAGACAGTGATCTCGTCTCCTTGTTTTACTTTGTAATTTGCTTTGACTGGTTGTCCATTGACAGAAACCGCACGTTCTTTCAGCCACAATTGAATTTGCGAACGGCTGTAATCACTGAATAAATTAGTCAATACTTTATCGATCCTACCAGATTCATGGCGAATCGTTGTTTTAAGTTCTGTCATTTTTTTCTTTGATCCTTTTCATCTAAAATAATATAAATTAATATACAGATCACTCCGCATACAAGTGTCACATCTGCTACATTGAAAATTGGAAAGTTCATAAAGTCTGTTTGAAACATATCTACTACATAGCCAAGTCGGAGACGATCAATAAAGTTGCCAATCGCACCAGCTAGAATCAGGCTCAATCCAATCATGAACCAGCGATTACCTTTTTCACGATTTTTAATCATCAATGTGAGAATCACAACGACTGCAATGAGTGTCACTATAGTAAAGAACCACATCTTCCCTTCTAGCATACTCCATGCGGCTCCAGTGTTTCGAATATGATTCAGTGACAAAATACCTGGTATAAGACTTTTCGTCTCTCCAAGCGCTAAATTATCAGTGATCCACCATTTGACCAGCTGATCCACTCCCACTAGCAGAGCGCTGAATATCCAATAAATAATTAACAAAAAATCAATCCTTTTCTATTTGTTTATAAATATCGCGAGGTCGTATGATCCCAAGCAGATTACCATCGGGATTCCCATCTTTAGTGATAAGTACGGCTTCCAAAGTTCCTTGCTCGCGAAACATCGCTTCAACCTCGTAAATATGTGTTTTAGCTGGAACAAAATGATAATTTGTGTACTTCCCATTCTGGATAATCAAATCCAATGCTCGTTTATTTGTTAAATCAACAGGACCTTTTTGGCTTTCTTTTGCTAGCCAAAATCCGATATTCCGTAAAGTAATCAATGCTACAAATTTTCCTTTATTGTATAACGGAAACTGTGAATACCTTTTTTCTGCTACTATCTTTAACAGTTCAAGTAGCGGAAGATCTTGCTCAAAACCTGTTACACGTTTCGCAAATCGAGGTAGTACGGTTTCTGGGCGTATTAGTTCTTGTTCGATCAGCTGGATTCGCTTGACTGTCCAATCATTTGGTTCGGCAATGACAAAATCGACGGCGATTCGGTCATGGACGATCGCATTCCTCAACTGAGCAAGCTGTAAAAGATCATCTTCATATTTTCTGATCATCAATTGTTTTCTTTGAGCTAGGCGTCTGACAAGTTCGGTAAATCCCATGTTTCGTGCATTTCCCATCTCGTCTCTCATCCATTTTTCGATTCGATTGAAACTGATTAAAAAAAGATCAGAGTTTGCCATAATTTTCCTCCTTGATCAAATATGCCCGGTTTTTTATATAGAAAAAGAACGCAAACAACACGATAACTGCAAAAAAACTGAAAAATAGATTTTGTAGGAAAACGGCCCCCAACCCAGTTGCCAGAAATAAGAACGGGTAGATTTGAAGAATCAAACTATTCATTGTGATCACATAAACAGGCTTTGCTTCTTTCACTGTATAAACGGGGCTTTTTAGCCAATAAAAGGTGACCTGCATCGTAAAGGGCACTTCCAGATCAAGCGTTACCTTTTGTTCATGATTGAGAACACTGCGTTTTTCATTATTGATTCTTAATTGAATCGAGCTGCCCATACCGTAAAAACCGGTTTTTCTTATAAATGTCGTTTTCATCGTACCCTCCTATTATGCTTTAGTATAGCTCAAAATACAATAAAGAAAAAGAATGATCCTAGCGCAAACACAATTAATCTCTTGATACCTTCAAAAAAAAGAAGCTGTAGTCAAAATACAGCTCCTCTTATGTTTAATGAAAGTTATTTAGTATACGGTAGATTATAATCAAGCTTAAAACAATCCCAATACTTCTCCGTCGTTTGTCACGTCCATATTTAATGCAGCAGGTTTTTTAGGCAAACCAGGCATCGTCATAACATCCCCAGTTAAGGCTACTAAAAATCCTGCCCCTAATTTTGGAATGATCTCACGTATCGTGATAGTGAAATCTTCAGGTGCGCCTAGCAATGAAGGATCATCAGAGAATGAATATTGTGTTTTCGCCATACAAATCGGCAAATTATCCCATCCATTTTTCGTAAATTCTTCTATTTGTTTTTGCGCCTTTTTACTAAAAACAACACCATTTCCTCCGTAGATTTTCTTGACGATTGTTTCAGTCTTTTCTTGTATCGTTTCTTCTAGGCGATACAATGGCTTGTAATCAGCTTCTTTTCTATCAATCAATCGTACCACAGCTTCTGCTAAATCAACGCCACCTTCTGCTCCATTTGCCCATACACTTGCTCTTTTAGCAAGGATTCCCTGATCTTCGCACAAGTGCTCTAGCAGTGTAAGCTCACTATCTGTATCTGTTACGAATTCATTGATTGCGACGATCACAGGGAGTTGGTATTGTTCCATGTTACGTATATGACGTTTTAGATTTGCAAAACCTATTTTCAAAGCGTCAAGATTCTCATTTTTAAGTTCATCTTTTTTCATTCCGCCATGCATTTTCAATGCGCGGATAGTTGCGACGATCACCACTGCATCCGGCGTTTTTTTCAAGTTAGGTACTTTGATATCTAAAAATTTCTCTCCGCCAAGATCTGCACCAAATCCTGCCTCTGTGACAACGTAATCTGCTAATCTCAATGCTGTCTTGGTAGCTAAAATACTGTTGCAGCCATGGGCGATATTGGCAAACGGTCCCCCGTGGACAAAAGCTGGTGTTCCGTAAATTGTTTGTACAAGATTCGGCTTGATTGCATCTTTCAGCAGTAATGCCAGAGCGCCTTCTGCTTTCAAGTCTCCAGCAGTCACAGGCTGACGGTCAAATGTATAGCCGACAACGATCCTTGCAAGACGAGCCTTTAAATCTTCAAGGTCTGCCGCAAGACACAAGATAGCCATGATTTCGCTGGCAACTGTGATATCAAACCCATCTTCTCTTGGGACACCTTGGATTGGCCCACCCAAGCCAACAATTACTTTACGCAGTTCACGATCATTGAGATCGACTACCCGTTTCCAAATCACTCGGCGGGCATCGATGTTCAATTCATTTCCTTGATGAATATGATTATCTAAAAGAGCAGATAATGCATTATTAGCTGTTGTGATAGCATGCATGTCACCAGTAAAATGCAAGTTGATATCTTCCATAGGCAATACCTGTGCATATCCTCCGCCTGCAGCACCACCTTTGATTCCCATCACAGGACCAAGTGAGGGTTCTCGCAATGCAATAACAGATTTTTTATTGATTTTATTGAGCGCGTCTCCTAACCCTACAGTGATCGTTGACTTTCCTTCGCCAGCTGGTGTTGGATTGATGGAAGTAACTAAGATCAAATGCCCCTCAGCGTTATCCTTTGATCGATTGATTCCAGAAAAATTGATTTTCGCCTTATATTTCCCATAAAGTTCCAAATCGTCTTCCTTAAGATCTAATTTACTAGCTACTTCAATAATCGGTTCTAGCTCTGTTTCTTGTGAAATTTGCAGATCACTCTTCATTTGATTACCCCTTTTCACGAACTTTATTCAACAAAATATCTTCTTTGTTAAGATATGCCAATTATACCTTTTTTTATTCAGAAAAAAAACATTAAATTACAGGTTTTTAATTTATTTGACGTACTTATAAATACTCTTTATAATGAAGGCTATGATCAGACTTTAGAAAGGTCGTGAGTGCTTTGACCACAGGAATTGTAAAATGGTTTGACAACAAAAAAGGATACGGCTTTATCAGTTATGATGACACAGAAGAAATTTTTGTACATTTTACTGCGATTGAAGAAGAGGGATTCAAAACTTTGGAAGAAAATCAAGTGGTCGAATTTGAGATCATCGAGGGGAATCGAGGAACACAAGCTGCCCATGTCAAGAAAGGCAGTGTTCAGACTTCCGAATCCAGTATACATTGATTTAGATAATCAAATAGAGTGAGACGCTTAACGGGTTGATCCGTACGTCTCACTCTTTTCTTTTCCTACAAAGATTCATTTCTTCAGGGCCTATTTTTTAAAATTAACTTTTTCTATTTTTCGTATATGGGGTATTATTTCTTTGCTGTTGAGAAGATGGTCCTACTTTAGGCCCGTTTTTTTCAAGATGATCAAAAAGAACCACTTGATCTTTTTTTCGCATCATAAAAACAGATGGGTCTTTCTCATTTTGCAATGTCATTTGTACTCCTGTATTAGTCGGTGTCAAAGACCGAATCTGACCGACAGTTATTTCTCGGTCTTTCCAAAAAGCAGCATAGCGTATGATGACCGAGTTGGATTTTAAAATAAAAGAACGCCGCCATCCTAGAAATAGAAAAACAAGAAAAACACCTAAAACAATATTGCTTTTCCAATAAGGACCTGTGTTTTCTAAAGAAAGAATCAGACTAAAAAACAGAATGATCAAGGTCAATGACCAATAGATGATCGTATGTGCCAGTTCAGGCTGCCATCGAATATTTTTTTTCATTCTCTAACCTCTCACCGATTCAGTAATGATATAATCTTACCATAACATTAATTTGAACAAAAAGGAGAATCTCTTTTTATGTTAAAAGTATACATTGATGCCTCTACAAAAGGCAACCCTGGACCTAGCGGAGGAGGGATTTTGATTGTCTATCAAGGTAAACAAGAACAGCTATCTATTCCCCTTTCCGTGGGGACAAACCATCAAGCAGAGTTCGAAGTCTTTTTAAAAACTTTAGAATTTCTAAAGAATAAAGATTTACAGAATGAAACGATTTTCTGTTTTTCAGACAGCAAAACACTGGTTTCTACAGTCGATAAAAACACAACGAAGAACGAGCTTTTCCTTCCCTATCTCCAAAAAATCAAAGAACTTCTGCCTGAATTTTCCTTATTGATCCTGCAATGGTTGCCCGAAAACAAAAACAAAGGGGCAGATAACCTCGCACGACAAGCCCTACAAAAACAATTAAAAGAAAGATAGACTCTTTGAAGAAAAAACTTTAAAGAGTCTTTTTAGTATCTTATCTTTAATACAAAAGATAATTGTGATCAAACGTGATTTCCAAATGATAATCTCCGATTTTCTCTTCTATTTGAATACGTAAGATTCTTTCGAGTTCTGTATCATCAAATTGGAATTTTTCAGGAACAACTACATCAAACTGCAGCGTTTTCCCTTGATGGATGACTCTAAAATCATGTATATCGAGCCCTCTACCTGTTTCAAGAAGAATTTGCTTTAATTGATGCAAGATATTATAGTATTTTTCGTTATCAACAGGCATTGGGTCCAAGTGACAGACAAGTTCCACGTCCAAAGACTTTTTAAAGTCTTTTTCTATCAGATCAATAATCTTATGTGCTTCATTCAAATTCATTGATTCATCTACTTCGATGTGGACTGATGCAAAGCGTTTATTGGGTCCATAGTTATGCACCAGCAAATCATGATAGCCAAGTATATCGTCGCAGGCATTCAAGTGCTCTTCCATTTCTTCAATCTCTGCTGACGTTGGACGACTACCTAATAGTTCATATACAAAATTCCGAAGCATCGTCAATCCACTATAAAGGATATATAATGCTAAAGCAAAACCGATATATCCATCGATACGCCATCCAGTTACCCATTCGATTGCTGCTGAAAGCAATACAGCCAGTGTAGTAAAGACATCATTATAACTATCTGTTGCTGTAGCTCTCAATGTTTCAGAATCAATGGATCGTGCAATAACCTGATACATTTTTCCTTGTGCAAATTTCAAAAAGATGGAAATGATCAGGACAAAAAAGACGATGGGTGCTAAAGAGACATTTTCTGGATGGATGATTTTTTCAACGGATGACTCTAAAAATTGAAATCCTACATAAGTAATGATGATTGAAACAAATAACCCACTGATATATTCGAAACGTTCATGTCCATAAGGATGTTCCTGATCCGCTGGCTTTGCAGCAATTTTAAATCCAATCAAAGTCAATATGGATGAAGCAGTGTCTGATAGACTATTCACTGCATCAGCCATAATGGAGACACTCCCTGAAAAAAGCCCGATCATTAGCTTAGAGACAAACAAGATCAGATTCGTAACCAATCCTAATATGCCAGCTAGTACTCCTTTTTTTGTCCGCTGTTGCAGTATTTGTTTCTTTTTTTCTTCTTGTTTCTTAACCAAGTTTTTTACCCCTTCTAGTTTGCTTGTTGCTCAGGTAAAAAGATGGAGAGGACAATTCTTTTCCTCTCCTCTCTTCCTTTTTCTATCTATCATGCGTCCTATTATTCACTCAAAGATGGCCATTATTCTGGTTTTAATGGTGTTGCTGCAAATAAGGCTTTTGCTAGTAATGGTGTTATGATTCCCGCACCTATTGCTTCGGGTATCCCATTGATTGCTGCAACTCCTGCTAAGGTTTTAAATAAAAGAGCAGAATCTACACCATAGGCATCTGCCGTTGCACCTGTATAAAACAATCCCATGAATCCTAACACTAAGACTGTATTGACCAATGAACCTAATACCCCTGCAAAGACCGAGCTGATCGTTATTGATTTATTTTTTTGATAAATCCAGTGGAAAACCAAACCAGCTACTAAGCCAACAAGCACTCTGGGAACTACCGAAATAATCGGGTTCGTGAATACCAATGTATCAAATGGTGTTGTCGGCATGGCGTAGGCACGGACAATTGTAGCAATTCCCCAAAACAGGCCAATTACCATACCATCTTTTGGACCCAATACTACTGCGGCAATAATTACTGTAATATGAATAATCGTTAAACTGATGAACCCTAATGGAATAAAGCCAAGCCAAGGTACCATAGCTTGTACGATGATGATTGCTAATAAGATAGCACGTAAGACTAGTCGAAAGGTTTTATTTCTGCTATTCATTTTTTTCACCCCTTTTTATTTATACTAATCGTAAAAATTTCTGTCACTTTCGTCAACTAAAGACCATCCGAAATCGACCATTTGATTAGATGCGCTCTTCTATTCCATCGAAAAAAGTATGAGGGCAAGACTATTTGTCTTCGCCCCCATGATCGTGTTTCGTTCAATGATTGAACAGTTGGTTTTTTCTATCAAACATAAACGGTCTATTGTTGCGCAAGCCATTCTTTCGCAGCTTTAAGTGCATCTGGAATACCAGCAGGATTTTTCCCACCAGCTTGTGCCATATCTGGACGTCCACCACCGCCACCGCCTACTTTCGGTGCGATTGCTTTAATCAAGTCGCCAGCTTTTAGTCCAGCTTCATTTGATTCTTTCGTCATTGCCGCTAGCAGACTGACTTTTCCTTCTTGTTCGTTTGCTAAAACAAGAATGTCTGAGATATTTTTTTGTTTCCATTGGTCAGCTAATTGACGCAGCTGATTCATGTCTTTCACTTTTACTTGTGCTGCAATAATTGTTTTTCCATTGATCGTTTCTGGATCCTTGAATACATCACCGGCTTGTTGATTCGCTAACTTGCTAGCTAATTGTTCATTTTCCTTTTGTAGCTCTCTTACTTGCTGTTGCAATTGTTCCGTTTTTGAAACAACTTCCTTCAATTGAGGTGATTTAACAATTGTTGCTACTTGTTTTAGTTGTTTTTCTTCTTCTTCAAGTAGTTCGTACGCTTCTTTGCTTGTTACAGCCTCGATTCGTCGCACGCCTGCACCAATTCCTGATTCAGAAACGATTTTGAAGATTCCGATATTTTCTGTGTTTGCTACATGTGTGCCTCCGCACAGTTCGATTGACCAACCGCCAATATTTACTACGCGAACGTCATGTCCGTATTTTTCACCAAACAAAGCCATTGCACCCATATTTTTGGCTGTATCGATATCTGTTTCAATTGTTTCAACTGGGATAGCTTCCCAGATTTTTTCGTTGACGATTCTTTCCATTTCAGCTAATTCATCTGAAGTGATTTGACCAAAGTGGGTAAAGTCGAATCGTAAATGTCCAGGAGCGACTAAAGAACCAGCTTGATTTGCATGCTCGCCAAGTACTTTTTTCAATGCTTTGTGCAGTAGATGGGTTGCTGTATGGTTTTTGATGATACGATTGCGCATCGATTGATCGATCAATAGATGATAGGTTTGTCCTTCGCTCATTGGTGCTTTTACTTCTACTGTGTGCATAAATTGACCATTAGGCGCTTTTTGAACATCTGTAACAACTGCAACGATTTCTCCTGCTTCATCCATGATCCAACCTTGGTCTGCTACTTGCCCACCCATTTCTGCATAAAAAGGTGTTTGGTCAAAGATCATTTGGGCTTCACTTTCTGCGATTTCATTCAGAAGAGATTCGCCTTTTACGATGACCAATAATTGACTATCTGATTCTTGCTCCGTATATCCGATGAATTTACTTTCTACTTTGATATCTGTCAATAAAGCAGATTGTACACCCATTGATTTTTCTGTGCTACGGGCAGAACGAGCACGTTCACGTTGTGCGTCCATTTCTTTTTCAAAACCAGCATGATCAACTTTCAGTCCTTCATCTTCTGCCACCTCTTCCGTTAATTCTACTGGGAAGCCATATGTGTCGTATAGTTTGAAGATGTCTTTTCCTGCTAGAGTCGTACCGTTTTCGTTTTTCACTTCTTGGATCACTTGATTCAAGATTTCCAAACCTTCATTGATCGTTTCATTGAAACGTTCTTCTTCTGTACGGATAACTTTTTCAATAAATTCTTTTTGTTGAAGTACTTCAGGATAATAACTTACCATGATTTCCCCAACGACAGGGACTAAACGATATAAGAATGCTTGTTCAATACCTAATTTTTTCCCATGCATGACCGCACGACGAAGCAAACGGCGTAAGACATACCCTCTTCCTTCATTCGATGGTAATGCACCGTCCCCAATAGCAAATGAAAGGGCGCGAATATGATCTGCGATTACTTTGTAAGAAATATCTGTTACTGGGTTTTCACCATATTTTACTTGTTTGCTTAGCTTTTCTACGGCGTGGATAATAGGCATAAACAAATCTGTCTCAAAGTTCGTTGGCGCATCTTGAACGATTGAGACCATACGTTCCAATCCCATGCCCGTATCAATGTTTTTATGAGGAAGTGGTTCAAATGTATTATCAGGTTTATGGTTGAATTCTGAAAATACCAAGTTCCAGATTTCTAAATAACGTTCATTTTCTCCTCCTGGATAGTTTTCAGGATCATCTTCTGCTAAATCGTTATAAGCTTCTCCTCGATCATAGAAAATTTCTGTATCCGGTCCACATGGGCCTGCACCGATATCCCAGAAGTTGTCTTCTACATCAATAATGTGATCTAACGGAAGACCGACTTCTTCATGCCAGATCCGTTTTGCTTCTGTATCTTTTGGATAAACTGTTACATAAAGTTTTTCTGGATCGAATGCCATCCATTTTGGATCAGTCAAAAATTCCCATGCCCAGTGGATGGCTTCATTTTTGAAATAGTCACCAATAGAAAAATTACCCAGCATCTCA
Organism: Enterococcus sp. NBRC 3427; assembly: GCF_007996925.1. Taxonomy (NCBI): domain Bacteria; kingdom Bacillati; phylum Bacillota; class Bacilli; order Lactobacillales; family Enterococcaceae; genus Enterococcus; species Enterococcus sp. NBRC 3427. The sequence continues at coordinate 61,046 of NZ_BJLL01000003.1, forward strand.
AACATCGTATGGTGACGTGCTGTTTTACCGACATTTTCGATATCATTTGTTCGAATAGATTTTTGGGCATTCGTGATTCTTGGATTTTCTGGTACAACTGAACCATCAAAATATTTTTTCAATGTTGCAACACCAGAGTTGATCCATAATAAGGTTGGATCGTTCACGGGGATCAAAGACGCACTAGGTTCAATTGTATGTCCTTTAGATTGGAAGAAATCAAGAAACATTTGTCGAACTTGTGCACTACTTAATTGTTTCATGTCATTACCTGCTTTCTATAAATTAAATACAAAAAAACACCATCACAGCCAAGGACGAAAACTCGCGGTACCACCTTGATTGCAATGATGTGTAATCATTACCTCTTAAACTCGATAACGCTGAGCTGCGTCGGTATTTCTACCAAAATAGAAAAAGGGAGCAATTTGATTAGTGACTATTCTTTTTTCAGCCAAGAAAGAATTTTCTGTGAGTCTTAAAAAACAAATCATGTCCTTTTCGTACTTTAATAAGTATACGCATTCTGTCAATCACTGTCAATATCTCAATTGCCTATTTTTATTTCCTTTTGGTCATATTCCATATTTTTTGGTACGATAAGGATAAAGAAATCAATACATCTCTGTTATTCATGATGAGGAGGAACATAATGAAAAAAATAGTTGGCGCAGATGAATGGATCCGCGCAGCTAGCTGCTTTTTGAGATATCAAGTTTTTGTATTAGAACAAGGGATTCCTGCAGAACTAGAATTCGACGGAAAAGATATCCCGCAACAAAACTATTATCTATTTCTTGATCAAAAAAGACCAGTAGCCACATTGCGTTATGAAAAGAAAACACCTACTTGCTTCAAGCCAGAACGCTTTTGCGTAGCAAAAGAATACCGAGGAAAAGGGTTAGGCGGTCAGTTGCTTGAAGCTGCTGAAAAACGGGCGGTTTCAGAAGGTTGTCAGACTAGTTATGTAGTAGCTGAAATGACGGCTGTAGATTTTTATGAAAAACAAGGGTATCATACTTGCACAGAACCTTTTATTGAAGATGAAGTACTTTGTATCGGAATGGAAAAAAGTCTAGCTTAAAAACAAGAGATTGTGACACGCCTTCTGTCACAACCTCTTGTTTTTTATTTATGCGAATTTTTCTTATTTTTACGAGCAGTACGACTTTGCTGTCTGCGTTCGATTTTACGTTCTTTTTTATTTTTTTCTGCAATTGCCCAATCGATTTTTTTCTTATAACCAGGCTTGATCTTTTTCTTTTTCTTCTTCACAAGTCCAATCAGAGTTGGGTCTAATACATCCTTTGATTTTTCTCGTTTGGTACGTCTATTACGATCATATGTTTTAACGATTTCACCATTTTTGATTTCTTTTGGTTCAAACGAGACGCCTAATTTCTCGATCGCATCAATGGCTTGTTCATCGTTTGGTGAATACAACGTAATGGCCGTTCCTTTTAAACCATTACGTCCAGTACGTCCGACACGATGGATAAAGAAGTCCAGATCTTCTGGGATTTCAGCATTGATAACATGAGAAACACCTTCAATATCAATTCCTCTAGCAGCTAAATCAGTCGCTACAACATATTGATACTCCAGATTCTGTACTTGTCGCATCACTCGTTTTCTCTCTCTTGGTGTGATGTCCCCGTGAATCTTTGCTACTTTCAAGCCTTGGTTTTTCAAATAATCAGCAATTTCATCCACATGCTGTTTTGTATTGGCAAATACGATTGCTAAATAAGGATGACCAATCGTCAGCAGTTGATAAATCATTTGATTCTCATCTTTACCTTTTGTTGAAATCAGCCAATTTTCGATATCTTCAGAGATAACTGCTTTCGGCTTGATTTCTTCAATGATTGGATTCTCCATATATTTTCGCAAGAATGGACGCAGTTTTTCTGGAATAGTGGCAGAAAAGACTAAGAACTGCAATTTTTCTGGTAACCGACTTGCAATTTGGTCTACTTCATTTAAAAAGCCCATATCTAATGTCATATCCGCTTCATCAACAACAAATGCAAATGCTGTGTGAATCTTCAGCGCTTGTTCATTCATCATGTCTAATATTCTACCAGGCGTGCCTACTACGACCTGCGGCTGCTGATGGTGCAGACGGTTTAACTGACGCTGTTTGTCTGTCCCCCCGACAAAATTCGAAACACGGATCTCCGGTGTAGAAAATTTAGCGATTTGTGTAGCTGCTTCATAAATTTGTGCAGCCAGTTCTCTACTTGGAGCTGTAATAACAACTTGTACTTCCTCTTTATCTGCATTAATTTTTTCAAACAACGGCAACAAAAACGTATGTGTTTTTCCTGTACCAGTTTGAGATTGCCCAATGATATTTTTTCCTTTTTTAATTAAAGGAATCAAACGTTCCTGGACCTCTGTGGGCTGTTTGAAGCCCTTTGCGGCTAACGCTTCATTGATAAATGGTTTGAAGCGGAATATATCAAAATTATTCATTCGTGCACCTCTTCTCTTTAAATTATCACGACTTTGGCATTATAACATAGACAAAGTATTTTTGCTCAGCTAATTTCGAGAATCATCATCCTTTGTTTGAGCAATCGTGCTAACAGTATATGTGTGACTAGCTTTTTCATAAAACAGAATCCGTTTTTTTCTCAAAAATGATAGCAAGATATTTAAAATAAAAATACCTTGCAGTAACAAGACACCGAGAGAAATGAATACTGCACTCATCTGCAACACCGTATTCGTTGTCGAATTCATGATTTGCTGAAGTAACTGCCCCAACCAGCTTAAACCATAAAAAAGAAAATATAGATACCCATAGCGGATGATCAATGCTTTCAAAGAAATTCGCTCGCGGTCTTGCTCCACCAAGCGGATGCGTACAATTTTTTTCCCAAGTGTCCATCCATTGGTTATAAACGGTACAATCATAAAGTATAGCCCTACTTCCAATAAAAGCCACCAGATATGAGAAGTAACTGTCCCTGAATCAAACGCAAGTTTAAAGAAAATCGCTGCGATAAAATTGACAATAGATAAAAATGTCCAGTCGATCAAATAAGCGACTAAACGTCGTGTCAACGAGACAGTCTTCCCTTTTTCATAAGAAAGTTCATCCATCCGTCTTCTCGTAGGAAGCATAAATGTAAATAACGGCGTAACGACAAAACCAATGATCCCACCCAATGTATTTGTCACTAAATCATTCACATCAAATAAACGGTATGGTCTTGGATAGATAAAATAAAGTCCACTTAACTGTGTCAGCTCAAAAAATAGCGATAGACAGAAACTAGCAATCATCGTTTTCATAAAAGAAAGCCGGAAATAATATCTTAAATAAATGCCAAATGGTATGAGTAATAAAACATTAAAAGCTGGTTCCAAAAATACACTCTGCTTCATCGCCGGCAGATAGGTACTAGGTTCAGACAAGACCAATACCGTGTTGTCTCTGAAATGTTGCCATGAAGCAAATAAATGCAGCTCCATCTTTGGCCCTGTCATTTGGGCAACCGTCTCCTTTGCCGGAAGTGGTAAGATCACCAGAAAGTATGCACACAATAAATAAAAAACAAAGGAATACAAAATAACTGCCCTTGTTACTAGAAATGTTCCATACTTTCGATATTCATAAATAAAAAAAACAGATGAAATCGCTAAGGCTAAAAATGGAAAAACAATCAGCGCAAAACGAATCGGTTCGATATAACTTGCCATATGACTCCTCCTTGATTCTTTGTATCTCCCTTATCTTAGCAGTCCTTTGCTGTTTCAAGCAAGTAACGAGGCTATTATTTCTCATTTCTTTCAAAGTAAAGTAAGATAAACTCAAAGGGGGTGTCGAGATGCTGAATATGTACTTTGTTTTTGGCGTACCTATTTTTTTACTGTTCCTTTATGCTACGATAGCTTATGTAAGAAAAAGAACTACCATTCATTATTTAGGATTTATTCTCCTGATTATTTCGGGTTTCATGCTAGTCTTCAATCTTCAGACTTGGCAGCAAGCGCTTCTTGAAATGGATAAAATGACTCCACATGCTTTGTCTAAAATAATTGGCTACCCTGTCTATCTGATTTGGCTTCCCATTTTCATTTCTGGTTGCTTGGTTTTATTGAATATTTATCGCGGTGTACGCCGAATATTTCTCTTACGCAAAACAAAATAACAGGCAGAAATCGGGTTCAACCGATTTCTGCCTGTTATTTTGCTATTTCGTCGTAGACAGAACGTAATCTAAATGAATGAGTGCTTCTGTTATTTCTTCCGTGTATTCCTCATTCCCATAAAATAGTTTGTTTAGCAGAAAATTTGTTTCCAATGTATTTCGAATCATTTTTAGCTATCTACGTTTCAAATAAAGGTAAAACGGGATACCGGCAAGTGTCAATGCGATCCCCATCGAAGCTAAAAAAGTTTGAGTGATAAGTGTGCTTGATACAATAAAGGTTCCTCCAATGATTGCTACTAATGGGATAAACGGATACATTGGAACTTTATATGGTCGAATCAGATCAGGTTCTTTTTTACGAAGAAGAATGACACCTACAAAGACCATCGTATAAAAAATCCAAATGACAAAGATCAGCATATCCGTTAGTGTATCAAAACCACCGATCATCATCATGCCAATAGCGATGACTAGCTCTAAGATACCTGCGGCTACAGGAACTTTAGTTTTATCATGAAGTTTAGCAAAGAGCTTGCTAAAAGGCAGGTTGTTTTCTTTTGCCATAACATAAGGGAGACGCATTCCAGTAAGGGTATAGCCATTGATAGTTCCATAAACAGAAATCAAGATACCAATTGTGACCAGTCTTCCACCAAAGCCGCCAAAAATCATTTTTGCAACATCACTTGCCGCATTGCTGTTTCCTACGACTCCGTCGATAGATGCGGTTCTTAAGAACACCGCATTTACTAATAAATAAACGATCATGATTCCGATGATTCCTAAAGAAATTGCTTTTGGCAAATCTTTCGCCGGCTTTTTCAATTCTCCCGAAATATTTCCTACGTGTATCCAACCGTCGTATGCGAACATCGTTGCTAGCAAGCCAGCTCCCAAGGCAGAGAAAAATGAAAGGTTTTCTCCTGCTTGGATCGGAAACAGTTGGAAGTCTACTCCTTCTTGTCGGAATAAACCGAAAATAACGATCACAAACAAAGGAATGAGTTTGCAGACAAGCGTAATCGACTGAAAAGCTCCTCCAGCTTTAGAACCTAAAAAATTGATCAGCATGATCGATACAGCAGCTGTAACAGCTACAGGAACAATCATCGATTGGGAAAGATCGAATAAATTGACGAACTGTGTACCGAAAATGATCGACAAGGCTGCTACATTTGCTGGAAAATAAATCACGACTTGAGCCCAGCCAAGTAAAAATGCTGCTGTATTTCCGTAAATCCGTTCGATATATTTGATCATCCCGCCTGTTTCAGGAATAGCCGCTGCCAATTCAGCTCCTGTCAGTCCTGCACAAACAGAGATCACACCACCTAGAAACCAGGAAAACATATGCAAACTGACGGTACCTGTTACTTCTGCTACGCTTGCGGCTTTGAAAAACACCCCTGCACCGATTACTGTACCCATAACAGTCGATAAAGCAGTGAAAAAACCCATCGTACGCTTCAATTCATTTTCCGTTTTTACTTCCTTTACTGGCGTGGCTTGATATTCTTCCATTACTTACCTCCTTCCATACCATAGCCAAAAAGTATAGAAACCTTTTTGGCTATGGTTCTTGCTTTATACCGTCTCTGCTAATTTTTCTCTCAGTTTTTCCAACATATCCTTTGTCATTGCATCTAAATCGTATTTTGGCGAAAAGTCCCATTCCTCTTGCGCACAAGAAACATCTAGTGAGTTTGGCCAAGATTCTGCTATCGATTGACGCACAGGATCCACATCGTAATCCATTTCAAAATCTGGTATGATTTTTTGAATAGATGCTTTAATTTCTTCAGGCTCAAAAGACATTGCCGATATATTAAAAGCATTTCGATGAACTAGTCGATTAGGGTCTGCGTTCATGAGCTTTATAATGGCATCGATTGCATCTGGCATATACATCATATCCATTGATGTACCTTGATCAATGAAACTAGTGTACTTTCCTTCTTTGATTGCTGAATAATAAATATCGACTGCGTAGTCTGTCGTACCGCCTCCTGGCAAGGTTGCATAAGAAATCAATCCAGGGAAACGGACACCACGAGTATCTACGCCATACTTCACATAATAATAATCACATAGTAGTTCTCCAGCTACCTTCGTTACCCCATACATGGTTGTAGGACGCTGAAGAGTATCTTGTGGGGTATGATCTTTTGGAGTATTTGGACCAAACGCGCCGATTGAACTTGGCGTAAAAAATTTCAGCTGGAATTCTCTAGCGACTTCCAATGCATTGACCAGCCCAGTCATGTTCAAATCCCAGGCTAATTGTGGTTTTGCTTCTGCAACAGCTGACAAAAGAGCAGCCAAATGAATCAATGTGTCCACTTGATATTGTTCTGCTATACTGCGCATTTTTTCGTAATCCATTACATCTAGGATCTCAAAAATATCGTTTTTCTCAATGACTTCAGGCATGCGTATATCTGTCGCAATGACATTTTCACTGCCTAGTTCTTGACGTAGCCGTGTGATCAACTCTGAACCAATTTGTCCTAAACATCCTGTCACCAATACTTTTTTCATGATGATCCTCCCTGATCTTTTTTACTACTATCTTCAGATGATTAACAATATATGCGTGTACATGTTCTCTAATTTTAAATAGGCGAAAAAACTAAATTTAGTTAAATAATTTCCATTTCTTTTCCTATTTTTTGATAAACCGCTACTGCTTCATCAAGCATTTCCTTTGTATGTTCCGCAGTCGGCATATTTCTGATTCTGCCTGTCCCCAGAGGAACAGTTGGATAAACGATTGGTTTAGCATAAATCCCATGTTCGATCAGTTTCTTAGAGAAAGTCTGAGTCACTTTTTCATCTCCTAAAATAACTGGAGTGATAGGTGTTTCAGACACACCGATGTTATAGCCGACTTTTTTCAATTCTTCTTTAAAATAATTAGCATTTTCCCAAACTTTTTCGACAAGTTCCGGATGTTCCTGCATCAAAGAGATTGAAGCCAATGCAGATGCAGCTGCTCCAGGAGTTAGCGAGGTAGAAAATAGAAATGGCCGGCTTCTAGCTTTCAACCAGTCAATCAGTGTTTTTGAACCAGCAACATAGCCCCCAACAACACCTACAGCTTTCGATAACGTACCCATTTGCATATCAATTTTGTCGCTTAATCCAAAATGTTTGACGGTTCCTGCACCTTTTCCAGTTACACCTGAGCCGTGCGCATCATCTACATAAGTGATGAGTCCATATTTTTCGGCGATTGGGATGATTTCCGGCAATCGTGCAATGTCTCCATCCATGGAGAAAACCCCATCTGTGATATACATGATTTTTTTATATTTCTTACTTTCTACGGCTTCCTTCGCTTTATTCTCAAGGTCTTCCATATCTTGATGTTTAACTCGGATGATTGTTGCTCCGGATAAACGGCAGCCATCAATGATAGATGCATGGTTTAATTCATCCGATAAGATAGCATCTTCTTTTGTCATTACTGCAGAGATAGCGCCCATATTACAGTTGAATCCAGATTGAAAGGCGATTGCAGCTTCTGTCCCTTTGAATTCTGCGATTTTTTCTTCTAATTGTTGATGGATCTTCAGCGAACCATTGATCGTTCGGACTGCACCTGCTCCTACGCCATAAGTTTCAGTTGCTTCAATACATGCTTTTTTCAATTCTTTGCGATTGGCAAACCCGAGGTAATTGTTGGATGCCAGATTGATCATCTTTTTTCCGTCTACGATGATACAAGCACCGTTTTCACTTTCTAGTACATCGATCGTGTTGTACAATCCCTTTTCTTTCAGTTGCTCCAATTCTTTCTCCAAATACATCGTTAACTCTTTGGAAGACATGACCTCCACCTCCATATTCATCTGTCTTGCAGAACATACCAAACATATATCGTGTCATTCATCTACGAAGCAAGTATGCCACATTTTTGATAACGCTTACATCAATTATGAGAGTTATTTAACCATATTTTTTATTTACTGCATCTTTTTATTTTAGCAGAACTTGTATAGTATGAAGAATTAACTTTTAAATAATGGCGATATTTTGATTTACATAGAAAAAAAAACACAGCAAAACCATTGATAGAAGCTAGCTAGACAAAATCAAGTATATTCTGATTTTTTAAACTATTTATCGCATAGACCAATAAAAAATAAAAAAATAAGCAAAAAGCTTTCATCTTTGTTTATCAGCAATTTTTAATCTTATTATCTGATCATTTTTTCACAAAATATCCATGTAGAATTTGAAAAAAGGACTGTGACAAATATCTTATCACAATCCCTTCTTCCGAATAAACGGTGTTCTCCCACCAACTCCTCGGTCACAAGCTCCATCATTTTTTGTTATTTTTGATCCAATTGTCTGGTGTGAAAGATGGATCGTCAATAGACCACTCTAGAAAAAATTCTTCTAAAAATTCACGCATAAAGCCTTCTCTACGTTTGGCTTCTTTGTATCCGTAATCAGTGTTCATTTTATCAGGCAACAAGAACAGTTTTTCATAAAAATGATTGATCACTGTCGTGCCTTTTCGGTAATTTTTTTTGTCCTTGAATGTTTGTGGATACAGTTCAGAATCAAAAATCGGGTGTCCATGTCCTCCACCGAAATAAGCAGTTCGCAAAATGCCGATTGCTCCTAACGCTTCGATACGATCAGCATCTTGAACGATCTTCCCTTCCAAAGATAGTTCGACTGCTTCAGAGAGATTTTTAGAAAAGGACATATTTTCGATAATGGCAAAAATCATTGAAATCTGTTCCTCTGTGATTGGCAAAGTGCGAAGAAATACACGAAGCTGTTGCTTTGCTTCGTTCTCATCTTTAACGACTTTATCATCAATCGTATCATGTAGGTAAGCTGCTGCAAGCGTCACAAAACGGTCTGCCTGCGGTTCCGTATCCAAAATTCTCTCTGCTAGCTTGACGACTCTTTTGGTATGGTCGCTTCCATGTCCCGTTTGATCATGTGCTAATTGTTCCATGCTATAATCAGCGATTACTTGTAATTTATCCATCCAGTCCACTTCTTTCTTAAGTAAATAGCTGAAAACATCTAATCGATTAGATGAATTCCAGCTATCTTTATAAATAGGTTTTATTTTACCTGATATACATTGAAATATAGCTCTCTCATGTAATCGATCAGATATTGTGGATTAAGTGATTCATGCGTTGCATCCATAATCAATTGATTTGGCTTTCTAGATGCACCATATTGATGGATATGCTCTGACATCCAATTTTTGATTGGAGAGTAATCATCTGACGCTAGAACATTTTCCACATCTATTTCTTGCTGCAATGAATGAAGTAATTGTGCCGCATACATGTACCCCAATGCATAAGATGGAAAATAACCAAAGCTTGCACCTGACCAATGAACGTCTTGTAAGATCCCTTCCACATCATTTGTTGGTCGTATTCCCAGATACTCTTCATATTTTTTATTCCATATTTCAGGTAATTCAGCAACATCTACCCCTTCATTGAAAATCATTTTTTCGATTTCATAACGAATGATGATATGGAGAGGGTAAGTCAAACTGTCTGCCTCGATACGAACCAAACTTGATTGTGTATGTTTCAATGAACGATAAAACTTGTCAAAAGGAATATCATCGAATGTTCCTTCTGCACATTCCTGGAAGAAAGGATATTGCTTTTTCCAGAAGCTGCGACTACTTCCCACAATGATCTCATTAAACAACGATTGTGATTCATGAATACCCATTGATGTACCTTGATAAACCGGTGTATAAGCATATTTATCATCGATGTCTTGTTCATACATTCCATGACCAGCCTCGTGGATCACTCCAAAAACAGCCATTTTGAAATCTGTTTCGTTCCAGCGTGTCGTGATCCGTGCATCATTTGGATTGATTCCAGTCATGAATGGGTGGACAGTGTCATCTAGACGACCACGACTAAAATCATAACCAAGTTGTTCGATCACTTTTACTACAAATCTCTTCTGTTGTTCCTTTGTCATTCTCCGATTTAAGAAGTCTGTTTCAGGTTCCGTCCCTTTTTCTTGGAGCGTACGGCGGATCGTAAGAATTCCTTCTTTGAGTTGATCAAATACCTTATCGAGGATTTCAACAGTCATCCCAGGTTCATATTGGTTCAGCAAAACATCATAATCTGTCTTTTCTTCTTTTTTCCAATAAGGTATCAATTGTTTTGTCAATTCGATATTTTGGTCCAATGCTTCTTGAAAATCAGAAAACTGTTGTGTTTCTCTAGCTTTTTGCCATTGACCATGAGCGGAAGAAACAGCAGCTGTATATTTTCTCATGAGATCTTCCGGTACGCGATATTCTAAATCATACTCTTCTTTTACTTTGTCAAAAACGGACGTTCCGACTTCCGATAATTCTTCCGGATGTTCAGAAAAATAGCGAATGGCTTCTTTAATTTTTGGACCGATCTTTTTTGAAAAATAAATACTGTAAAGATAGCTATCTACTTCACTCCGGTATGCACTAGCTTTTTCTGGCATACCTGTTTGTGTATCCCAATCGAGGATTCCTAAAGCTTGTTGTAGAAGATTGATTTCTTTTACTTCTTGTAAAAACTCTTTTTCTTTCATTCCCTATTCCTCCAAACATCCAATTGAATGAATCAATTAGTCAGATTATTCGTCTTTCTCTTTTTTTCTAGGCGGACGAGTTCCCCAATACTGGAACAGATCCGTACGCAAAGCACCATTATACAATTTTCTTTTTTTGGTTGCTTTTTGTCCGTAAAATTCCTCAAACGCTAAGTCGCTAGTCAAGATATATTTACTCCATGTTTTTAATGGACGGAATACATCGCCCATTTCTTTATATAATTTTCGAACGGTTTCTTCTTCTCCTAGTCGTTCTCCGTATGGCGGATTAGCAACGATGACCCCATATTCTTTATCTGTCTTGAAGTCTTTCACTGCTTGTTGTTTAAAGACAATCGAAGAGCCTAGCCCGATTTCTTCTGCATTGGCTTTGGCAATTTCAATCATCCGTCCATTGATATCTGAACCAGTAATATCTAATTCAATATCATAATCTGCTTTTTCTTCTGCAGCTGATCGAACATTTTCCATGATTTCCTGACTGAACCAGTCCCAAGATTCGCAAGCAAACTCGCGATTGAATCCTGGTGCGATATTATGACCTATTAAGGCTGCTTCAATACAAAGCGTACCTGAACCACATACAGGATCATAAAATGGACGATCTTTCCGCCAATTTGTCAGCATCACAAGCGCGGCCGCCATGTTTTCTTTCAATGGTGCACCACCTTTTTCTAAGCGATAACCACGTTTGAATAAACTTGGTCCTGTCGTATCCAAAGTTACCATCACATGGTCTTTCAGCAAAGCTACTTCCAATTGGAAATGTGCGCCTGTTTCCGTCAGCGGAACAGAAGCTGGACGATGATAATACGTACGAAGACGTTCAACAATTGCTTTTTTTGTGATTGCCTGGCAATCAGGTGTACTATATAGTTTCGACTTGATTGATTTTCCAGCTACAGGGAAAGCTGCATCTAGTGGAAGAAAATCTTCCCAAGGCAATGCTTTTACGTTTTCAAACAATTCATCAAACGTATACGCATCGAATTCCCCAACCACGATTTTTACTCGATCTGCTGTACGTAACCATAAATTAGCTGTAGCGATCGTTTCCATTGTTCCTTCAAATCGTGCACGTCCGTTCTCAACTTGGCATTCAATTCCAAGATCTCTTAATTCTTTACCAACCAGCGCTTCGAGACCGCTTGCCGCAGTTGCGACGAGGTTGAACTTCCTGTTTTTTTCCATACATAATCTCCTTATTTATAAAAAAAGGGGGGTGGGACATCAGTCAGTCCTACCCCACGCTTTTACTCAAACTCCGAATAACCGGTGACACAAAAGTCTGTTTTGTAATAAGAACAAAATACTTTTGTCACGACCTTATTCCCTGATGTTTGCGGTTTTCTATAAGCCATGTTCTGTACTTTGCTTTTCCAGGGAGAAAAAGCAAAGCGGTAACCATCTATCTGCAGTTGTACTGCCTTTTTGTCTTGTTCTTCTTCCAGACAAAAAGCGCCCCTACCATTGTTTGGGTTGCTCGCTCGAGGGGTTTACCGCGTTCCACCGGATGGGTTTCCCCAGCCGCTTCGTCACTGTGGCACTTTCAAGGATACTTAAGCATAGCCGAAGCCTTAGCTTGTTTTCCTGCCGTTACTCCAAAGAGTACCTTAGCTTATGGTTTCGCTAAGCACGAACACTACAGGCATCACAGCCTGTGCGAGCATGGACTTTCCTCAGCCTGATCAAGTCAGACCGCGATTACCCGAAAACCGCAAATTCATTAGTCAAAAATTAAAATTGACGTGTTTTTTCATTATCATCTAAGCTTGTATCTGCATTTGTGTAGTTATTTGGATTAGGTTGTGCTGGTTTGACTGCACTTGCTTGTTGATCAAGCTTTTTACCGAATACTTCACGTTCAAGGTTTGACAAGCGTTTTAAGATATCGAAATTGGTTACTGCTGCGCTCTTCGGTGCTTCTGTTTGTTGCACACGTGTTTGAGCTGCTCCTTGAGTTTTAGATAATTGAGCTACTTTCGCACTCAATCGATCGTTTTCTTCTTGTAAAGCAAGGAGTTCTTTGCTGTAAGTTTCATAATCTTTGATGATATTGTCTAAGAATTCATCAACTTCAACGGGATCATAGCCGCGCATTTTTGTTTTGAATTCTTGTTGTAAAATGTCTTTAGGACTATAAACCAAATTCGCCATATTTACACCTCTAGTTTTCATTTACGTAATAACATTTCTACCTTTTTCATTGTATAGGAAAAAAGTTGATAAATCAAACACAATATCGATTATTCACTAAAATTTTGAAGATCGTCCATACTGATCAGCCGAATTTCGTAGGGATGATCTGCTTGGTAATTCTGTGCATCTTCAAAAAAATACTTCGTTTTCCCAGGGAATTCTTCATCATAGATCAGCAGACAGCCTACTGTATGTTCAAGTATAAAACGAGTATGATTCTTTAGCTGACTAGGTGATTGGTAGGGTTGATGGCTAACAGCTTCAACATAATCTGCTAATTGTTCTGCTAATTGTTTTTTCTCTTGGTTCCCTTCATTCCAGTTATTACCAAAATCAGCAAAAGGATACAAAATACCAAGGGAAAGTTCCGGATATTCTTCTTTTAATTCCGCTACCGTTTGCACGGTCCATAGTTCAACGCCCAAATTCCCACTGACAAGTACCCATTCCAACCCTTCTTCTGCTAACTGACGGAGTTCCCTTTTTAAAACATTTTTAACAACTTGGATTTTAGGGTCATTTTCTTTAAAAACACCGAGTTCGAAACTTCGATACCCAGACACATAGATTACTTTTGACTTATCCATCTCAGATTCCTTTTCTTTCTATCTGCTTTTTTGCTATAATGTGGCCTAGGAGTGTGATTAAAGATGGTATTGCGCTATCCAAACGGCCAACCTTATTATAAGAATGCCTCTCCCGTCGAAAAAATTCAAGAAAAAAGAAAACAAATCACCGAATTCGGCAATCGGGGGATGCGCTTTGAAGAAGCAATCAATGAAAGTAATGAGTATTATCTTTCCCGCGGGTTGGCAGTTATCCATAAAAAGCCTACCCCTATCCAAATCGTGAAAGTAGACTATCCTAAGAGAAGCGCTGCTGTGATCAAAGAAGCCTACTTTACCCAAGCCTCAACCACAGACTATAATGGCGTCTATCGAGGCTTTTACTTGGACTTTGAAGCAAAAGAAACCAAGAACAAAACATCGTTTCCCTTTAAAAACTTCCATGCCCATCAAATCGAACACATGAAAGCATGCCTCGAACAAAAAGGAGTCTGCTTTGTCTTATTATGGTTTTCGACTTTGAAACGCTGTTTTTATTTGAATAGTGTTCATTTGATTGCTTACTGGGATGCCCAAAAGGAAAAAGGACGCAAATCACTGCCTTTATCTTTGATCGAAGAACTAGGAATAGAGATCAAAACTGGTATTTCTCCGCGGATTCCTTATTTGGACGCGGTTGACTTCTATTTATCAACATTATCTATTGAAGGAGAAAGCAAGAATGGCAAATGAACAAACTAGAAGCTCTAGACGACAGAAACAGCCTACTCCTAAAAAGAGTGTGAAGAAGAATTCTGGCAAAGGTTCTGGGAAGTCTTCTGGACCACATAAAAAAGGATTGTTTATCAAGATCCTTTTAGGCATCCTCTCGTTTTTCTGTATCCTCTTTTTAGCAGGTGTAGGACTGTTCTGGTATTACGCAAAAGATGCACCCGAATTGACAGATAAAAAATTAGACGCTACCGTATCTTCCAAATTATATACACAAGATGGTGAATTATTCGAAGATCTAGGTGCGGAAAAGCGAGAAAAGATTTCTGCAAATGAATTACCGAAAACATTGGAAGATGCGATCGTGTCAGTAGAAGATCGCCGTTTTTATAAACATATCGGGGTCGACCCTATTCGGATCATCGGTTCTGCCCTTTCTAATTTCACCTCTGGCGGTCTACAAGGCGGAAGTACTTTGACACAACAATTGATCAAACTGTCCTTCTTCTCCACCAGCGCCGAGGATCAGACTCTGAAACGTAAGGCTCAAGAAGCGTGGATGGCTGTAAGATTGGAACAGAAAAAATCGAAACAAGAAATTTTGACCTACTACGTAAATAAAGTGTACATGTCAAATGGTTTGTACGGGATGGAGACAGCTTCTGAGATGTACTTTGGTAAGAAACTATCAGAACTTTCTTTACCACAAACAGCATTGCTTGCTGGAATGCCGCAAGCCCCTTCTGCCTATGATCCTTATGTTTATCCCGATCAGGCGAAGAAAAGACGAGATACTGTTTTGTATACGATGCTTCAAAACGAAAAAATCTCTCAAACAGAATATGATCAAGCTGTTAATGTACCGGTAACGGATGGTTTGCAAGAGCTGACTCAATCTGATGACAACACTAAGATCGTCGATAATTATGTCAAAGAAGTCATCAATGAAGTACAAGAAAAAACAGATAAGAATGTCTACACAGACGGTTTAGAGATCTATACGAATTTGGATCTGGATGCTCAAAAGAAACTATATGATATCGTCAATACGGATCAGTATGTCTCTTATCCAGACGACGAGATGCAAGTTGCCTCCACGCTTATCGACACAAATACTGGGAAAGTCAAAGCCCAGATTGGCGGGCGTCACATCGCAGAAGACGTGACTTTAGGCAACAACTTAGCAGTGAATACTTCCCGTGATTTTGGTTCTACGATGAAACCTGTCACAGATTACGGACCAGCTTTTGAATATTTGAAATATTCTACTGGAAAAACTATTACTGACGCACCGTATAACTATGAAGGTACTTCTACACCTGTAGGAAACTGGGATAATCAATATATGGGCACCATTACTTTACGCCAAGCACTTTACTTATCCCGTAATGTTCCAGCAGTCAAATTATTCAATGAAGTTGGTTCAGATAAAGTGGCTTCTTTCTTAAAAAATCTTGGGATCGAATACAGTACGATCCATCAATCGAATGCGATCTCTAGTAATACGGAAGAACAAGATGGGACAAAATACGGAGCTTCTTCCTTAAAAATGGCAGCAGCCTATGCGGCTTTCGCCAATGGAGGAACCTATTACAAACCTCAATATGTTAATAAAATCGTCTTCCAAGACGGTACAGAAGAAACTTATGAACCAGATGGAAAAACAGCCATGTCTCCAGAAACAGCTTATATGATTACAGATATTTTAAAAGATACAATCACTGAAGGTACTGGTACGAATGCGCAAATCGCTGGGTTATATCAAGCCGGTAAGACCGGAACATCAAATTATACAGATGACGAGTATGCGAAACTTGGTATTTCTTCTGGTGTATATCCAGATATCCTATTTGCGGGCTATACACCAAATTATTCGATTTCCGTGTGGACAGGTTACAACAAGAAAATGACACCTGTCACTTCAGAATCGTCACACGTGGCCTCTGATGTTTATCGCGAGCTTATGCAGTATGTTTCAGCTAACGTGACAAATACAGACTGGGAGATGCCAAGTGGCTTGATTCGTGTGGGCGGTGAACTGTACTATAAGGATCAATATACAGTGAAATCAAGCACAGTTGCGCCATCAACAACTATTCCTTCTTCCAGCTATGTCCAGACTCCTGGAAGTTCAACAACAGAGCCGACGACTCAAACTAGCACTACTAGTCAAAGTGAATCAACCGCTGAGTCGTCAACAGAAAGCACGAAAGCAGAGACAAGTGAGCCAGCGTCATCAACGACGGTTCCTTCTTCTTCATCTGAAGAAAGCTCGACGCCGTCTTCATCTGCTCCTCCTGCTTCTTCTAGTGAGCCAGCAACTAGCGGAGCGGATGCTGCAAATGACCATACACCATCCAGTAGCACCTCAGCTTCTGGAAACAGATAGAAAAAAGAAACCACGTCTACAGGCGTGGTTTCTTTTTTAGCGTCTTTTCTTTTAGGCGCATCCGATTTTTCCCATCTTGGCATATTGATAGCAAAGGACACACCTCACACTTAGGATTTCTTGCTGTACAATGATATCTACCGAAAAAAATCAGTGTATGATGTGTCTTTACCCATAATTCTTGCGGCACTTTCCGCATCAGTGTTTCTTCTACTTCCATGACCGAGGCATCTAGTTTGCAGATCCTCAGTCGTTTTGAAACACGCTCAACATGGGTATCTACTGCGATTGCTGGTATCCCGAATGCATCTCCTAATACGACATTTGCCGTTTTTCTGCCCACGCCAGGAAGAGACATCAATTCTTCTCTTGTCGTTGGCACTTGTCCGTCGAAACGTTCAATCAGCTGCTGCGCACACGCTTTGATATTTTTTGCTTTGTTACGATACAAACCAATCGTTTTTATTTTGAGGATGATTTCATCGATCGAAGCATCTGCTAATGCATCAGGTGTTGGGAAGGAGGCAAACAAATCTGGCGTTGCTTTATTTACTGATACATCTGTCGCTTGGGCACTTAAGATCACTGCAATCAATAACTCAAATGGATTATTGTGTTTCAGTTCTCCGTGTGCTTCTGGGAACATTTCATACATCGTTTCTAGAGCTTCCATTGTCTTTTGTTTGCTTAACATATTCTGCTACTCCTCCAACCAATTTTTCAGCGAAACTTTTGGCAATTCTTCTTGTTGAGTTGGCTGCTCTACTTCTTTTTGAAGAAGTTGCTGTTTTCTTCGTTTTTGGTCTTCTTCTACTTGCTGTTTTGTACGTAGATTTTTTCTTTCCCACGATAGCAAAATGCGGTCAACGTAATTAAAACTATAAGCCTGATTCAATACGGCTTCTCGCAGTGCTAGCTTCAAAATTTCCGGCTGATAATGGTCTTCTTCTAGCCATTGTCCGATCCGCTGGAACTCGATCGAAGAAAGCGGGCGTCCAAATTCTTGTTCAAATAATTGATACACTGACTGGATTTCTTTTTCTTGTGTTTTTTCTTCGTATTTTTTTTCTTGTGTTTTTAAATACTCACCTAATTGACTATAAATGGGGTAAAGATTATATCGATCTGCTTTTTTACCGTTGACAATCGTCGTTTCTATCTTGATAAACCCATTTGTTACGAGACGATCCAGTATTTTAAAAATCTGATCTTGTTTGATTCCCATATCCATAGCAATCATCTGCAAATCAGGGAAAGTATCTCCTTCAAGCTGTGCCATGTGCAACTGTAGCACAAATAAAAATTCTTCAGATTGTAGACCGATCCTATGATAATTTTTAAGTAAAAGATTAGATATGACTGTTTGTCCAGCGCTTAAGTAATTTTCTAAATTCAACATGATTTCTCCTCCGCTCAATCACAGTATACGTAAAAAAAACATGGGAAGCAAGAACAGGTTTCTTTTCTATTACTTCAATGATTGGTCAGATTTATAGTGTCGTCTACTTGTTTTTTGTTTGTTCATGTTTTTGATGCGCACCTTCACTTTTCGGAATAAATAAATTAAGCAGATTTTGCTGTTCCTTAGAATGTTGACAAGGAAACAAAATTGCTATACACTATTTTTGTTTCCAAGTTAACATTATTTCATAAAGGAGTTTTTTTAATGTACAGTTTCACAAATAAACATTCTAAAGTTTTTGGATACGTCTCTGTCTTATTCACTGGATTAGGATTTACTATCGTCAGTCCTGTACTTCCGTTTTTAGCGCTGCCTTATTCCCACTCCGTACATCAGCAAGCTTTCTATATCACTTTGCTCATGTCTGTTTATGCTCTAGCTGCCTTCTTATCTGCCCCCATTCTCGGTAGCTTAAGTGATCATTTTGGGCGTCGCCCGATCCTTATTATCAGTTTATTAGGATCAAGTATCGGATATTTGATTTTTGGTTTAGGAAATTCGATATGGATGTTGTTCCTTGGTCGTATCATTGAAGGATTGACGGCAGGAGAAATCTCCACCTTATATGCTTACTTTGCCGACATTACGGAACCTAATGAAAGAACCAAAGTTTTTGGATGGATGGGTGCTTTAGTCGGTATAGGAACAACGCTTGGTCCTATTATAGGGGGCCTATTAACTGAGTTGGGGAATTTTGTTCCTATATTTATTGGAGCTCTCTTTACTTTCTTAAATGCCGTTTATGGCTACACATTTTTGCAAGAAAGCCTTCCAATAAAAAAACGTTCAGTAGATTTAAGTTTCTCCCATGTAAGACCTTTTCACCAATTACAACAATTATTCAAGATTTCATCCGTTATTCCTTTATTGACAGCAGGTTTTGCTGTTTGGTTAGCAGCTGGCTCTCTTCAATCTATCTTTTCTCAATTTTCGATTGACGCCTTTCAGTGGAAGGCTGGGTTGGTTGGTTTAAGCTTCTCTTTGATTGGAATCTTGGATATTGTCTCGCAATTGTTCATTATGCCTCGATTGCTCAAAAAATTTTCAGAACAGCAGATCACAAGAATAGGGATGTTCAGTGAAATCCTCGCCTATCTATTCATCACATTATCTGGAATTCTTCTACTGCCGATTTTGTTTTTATTTGGGATTATCTGTTATGGTTTCGGCGATTCTATTTTTACTCCTGTATTCAATGGACAACTATCCAATTCTGTCTCAGATAACCAGCAAGGTCTTGTAATGGGCGGTACCCAAAGTATACAATCTCTATCGCGCGTCATCGGCCCGCTAATCGCAGGGCAACTTTATGCTGCAGCACCATTTCTTCCGACGATATTCGGGTTTTTACTTATGATCTTTGCCTATTATTATTACAATATAAAACATTAGTTTCATTTGCTTCTTCGTATAAATTCTCTGTATCGACCGATAAAACGAAATACTGTGTCAAATTCTTCTTTTGACATATTTTCAAATACAGCAGCATCTCGCTGTACCCATTTTTGATGGAGCTGCTCATGTCTATTCCTTATTTTTTGTCCGATTGGCGTCAATTGAAAATAGATTTCTTTTTTATTCTCTTCGCTTTGATAAGTGTTTATGATCCCTCTGGCTATCAGTTTTTTTGTTAGCTTACTGATGGCTCCTCTAGTCATATAACTAGCATTCGCTAATTTTGTCACATTAGGATCAGGGATTTTCCCGATATGTTCAATCACTTCTAGTTCATTTAGCGTAAATCCTACAAATTCTTTTTCCATTTCTGGTTTATTACGATGAATAATCTCATTAGCTAAATCCAGATATTCTTCTATTAGCAGCTGTCTTTTATCCATTTCTACACCTTCTTTTTCTTTCATTATATTATTTTTTTGTTTCCTAAACAACAAAGCTAAAAGGATTTTATAGTAAAAATAAGAATGAAATCAAGAAAAAAGGGTGTTGACAAAAATGTCACAACCCTTTTTTCCGAATAAACGGTGTTTAAACATCATCTTCTGTTTCTAGTTCATACGGCTGTCCTTCATATGTGTACTCCGTATTCAATGTGCCGTCATTTTCATCTGAGTAGATGCGTCGACTGAAAGGAAAACGATGAGAAGCATTATCTTTCGCATCTTCTGCTGGCATCGTATAATATTCCTCTTGTGTTTCATTCAATTGAGAGAGCACTTGCTCCGCCAACTTATCTATATTGATCGTCGACTCCTTCGCAACATTTTTATAATCTTCTAAAAATGCATCTTGTTGGACAAAATATTCTTTATTCATCTTCTTTCTCACCTTTCTTTTCAAGTTCAAGTAAAACTGCTTGTTCTTTTATGTAACAGCTTTATCTTTGTTGCTTATTGTGACAAAAAATGCGAAGAAAGACAACTAATTGCACTTTTCACAAAAAGACAGAGGGTCGTGACAAAAAACGCGTCACAACCCTTTTTCCAAAATAAACGGTAATCAATCAAAGCTAAACAGCTTTTTCATAACCGCTCTCGTCTGTCTTTCTTTATTGTGCTGTTTCGATTTCGCCTAGCGCTGCTTGTGCAAGTAGGTTCAAGTAATTCCAAGGACGGTCAAAATGTGGTTGGAAGAAGAAGTCTGAAAGAGCAAGATCTTCTACAGTCATTTTATTTTGAACAGCTAAAGACATAGTATTTGCTGATTGCGTAATGTCGTATTTAGACATGAACTGAGCACCAACGATACGATTTGTGCCTTTTTCATAAACTAACTCCATCATTACTTTTTCAGTAGTCGGCATGAACTCTGGACGATAATTGTCTTCAAATACCGTTGCTTGGACTTCTAGATCGTTCAATGTTGCGCTTTCTTTGGTCACTCCTGTCGAGCCAATCGTCCAGCCAAATAGATAAAGTCCTGAAGTTCCTTGAGTCCCACGATATGCCATTTTATGCTCTGTCAAGTTATTTCCTACAAGCAATCCTTGGCGCACGGCATTTGTTGCCAGTGGAATATAGTTTTGTGTGCCACTTGGATTGTAGTTGACTACTGCTGAATCTCCAGCAGCAAAAATGTCTGGATCACTTGTTTGCATGTATTCATTTACTTTGATTGCCCCGTTTGGCAGTGTCTCTACTTTTCCTTCGATCAGTTTTGTATTTGGACGGAAGCCCACACATAAAATAACCATATCTGTATCAAATGTATCTGTTGGTGTAGCTACTTGTTTCACTTTTCCTTCTTCATCTGTGATGAATTCAGTAACATTTTCACCTAATGCAAGAGTGACACCGCGGTCTGTCAATTCTTTTTCTAAGATATCTGTGAATGGTTTATCTAGATATTTGTTCAAGATGCGATCTAACCCATCAATCAATGTTACTTGTTTTCCAGATTCGACAAAAGCTTCGACTAATTCAATACCGATATACCCACCACCAACGATTACTACACGTTTTGCTTCTTTTGCTTGTGCAATGATTTCATTTGCTTGGTTGTAGTTTTTGCATAGGAGTACATTTTTTGCATCAATTCCACTAATCGGTGGGATGATAGGCCATGAACCAGTTGTCATTACTAATTTATCATAAGAAACCGTTTCTGTTTCTCCTGTTTTCAGATCTTTTGCCGTCACTGTTTTATTTTCTGTATCGACGTCTGTTACATCGTGTTCCATTTTAACTGTTGCTCCTAATGAAGATAATTCTTCAGGGTTTGAGTAGAACAAGCCTGCTGGGTCTTTTACTACTCCGCCGACATAAAGTGCAATACCGCAAGATAAGAAAGAAATATTGTCATTTCTTTCATATACTGTCACTTCTGCTTCTGGATGATTTTTTAAAATACTTTTTACAGCTGCAGTACCTGCATGAGTACAGCCAATTACTACTACTTTCATTTATGGTCCCTCCGATTAACATTTTGTCCTTCGACAAAATTACTATAACAGAAATAAAACGGATACAACAGTTTAATGCTTGTGAATTCACAAAGGTTTATTTGTAGTTTTACTCATTTACAATCATAGAAATCCATTGTTAGCAAGGTTATAATTGTGATAACATTCACTTTAACGTTTGTGTTTGTGAACAAAAGACAAAAAAATAAAAAAAGCTAGCGTTTTTTTACGCAGCCAGCTTTTTTAGGTGTAACACTTGTAGAAACTGTTTTTACATTTGTGCCTTTTTTGCTGATTCTTTACAGTCTGGACAAAGTCCATACAATTCCAGCCGATGTTCGTTAATCTCAAAATCAGTCAGCCTACTCGCAGCCATTTCTATATCTTCTAACCCTGGGTAATGAAAATCAACGATCTTACCGCAGTTTTCGCAAATCACATGATAGTGACGCTTTGAGCTGAAATCAAAACGGCTAGAAGCATCGCCGTACTTCATTTCTTGAACAAATCCAATCGAAGTAAACAGACGAAGATTGTTGTAAACGGTCGCAACACTCATGTTTGGGAAACGATGTTCAAGTGCTTTATAAATCTCATCAGCTGTTGGATGGGAATGATGTTCAATCAAATATTCTAAAACCGCGTACCGTTGAGGTGTGATTCGAATGTTCTCTTTTTTTAACTTTTCGATAACCTCTTCGACTAACTTATTTTCCATGTAAACACCCCACGTTGTTATTCTCGTCTTATCATACTATTTTTACATTTTAAAATCCACTTAACATGAAAAGAAAATTCAATTTTATTGTATTTTAATGAAAAAAAGACGTAAAACAGTCATGTTCACCATTCTACGTCTCTATTCAACTAACTCTTTTCTTATCATAGATTTTTGTGTTTTCTTTTCATCTGTAAAAGCCTTCCACATAAACCTATTTATAGAGAAACAAGTTTACTTATATTTCTTGGTAAAGGGCTGTAGATAAATAACGTTCACCATTGTCGGGAACGACTGCTAATACCTTTTTGCCTTTCCCTAGTTCTTTTGCGACTTTTAATGCAGCAGCAATTGCAGCGCCAGATGAGATACCAACTAAAATTCCTTCTTTTCGTCCGACTTCTCTAGCTGTTTCCATCGCTTCGTCTCCAGTCACAGAAAGGACTTTATCATATACAGAGGTATCCAATGTTTTAGGAACAAATCCTGTACCGATCCCTTGTATTTTATGAGGACCTGCTTCTTTTCCTTCTAAAATGGCAGATTCTGCCGGTTCTACCCCAACTAATTCGATCTTTGGATACACACGTTTTAATTCTCGGCCAGCGCCAGTGATTGTCCCGCCTGTCCCGATACCTGCGACAAAAGCGTCCAATCCATTTACTCCAAAGGCTTGATGAATCTCTGGACCAGTCGTTTTTTCATGTACAAGAGGATTTGCTTCATTTTCAAATTGTAATGGTAAAAAGTAGCCATTTTCTTTTGCCAAACGTTCTGCTTCTCTAATGGATCCAGAAATACCATCCACACCGGGCGTCAGAATCAACTCTGCGCCGTATCCTTTCATCAATAAACGTCTTTCGATACTCATCGTCTCAGGCATCACGATAATGACTTTATATCCCTTCGCGACTCCTACCATCGACAATCCGATTCCTGTATTTCCAGAAGTAGGTTCAATGATGGTATCTCCTGGTTTCAGTAATCCATCATGTTCCGCTTTTTCTATCATACTTAGAGCAATCCGGTCCTTTACACTTCCTCCTGGATTAAAAAACTCAAGTTTCACAAATACATCTGCTGAATCTTCTGGTACGACTTTATTTAATTTGACGATTGGCGTTTTACCAATCAATTCGGTGACTGAGTTATAGATAGCTGTCATCTTCAATTCCCCCTTGTCTTTGCTCTTTCCTACTTATCATAATACAATCTGTTCATTTCTGGCGAGTGATTCGTCTTTGACTAGCAAAAAAAGGCAAAGATATACCAGATATGGTAGTTTCTTTGCCTTTTTATCTAAATCAAACGTTTAGTTCTTGTCCGACTAATAAAGAATAACTGGACATGGACATACCGTTTTTCGCCATTAGATCATCAACAGACATGCCAAATTTTTGTGCAATATCCCATAGCGTATCTCCTGATACAACTGTATATGTTTGACTACTATTTGTATCCGCGCCTGTTGTCGAAGATGATGATGACGTTGAAGTCGTCGTCGTAGTAGTTGTTGTACTTGTGGTAGTTGTGGTCGCCGAACCAGTTGATGGTGTATCAAAACGGGTTAAATTATAAGTATTAATTAATGAGTTCAATTTGGTCCCATAATCTGGATCGGTAGCATAACGACCTGTCAAGTACGCTGTTGCATCATAAAAACTTGTTGTATTGCTTTTCCATACACCAGCATAATGATAATCGCCTGTTGAAAAACTGGTTGAACGAAGAACATTTGCATGGTCTTGGAAGGATTCCCAATAAGAAGAATATTTTCGGAATGGTTCATTCATCGTTACCCATTGTCCGTTTACATATTCTTTGGTTGCCATATAAACGACCTGTCCGTTATAGCTTCCTTTTACACCGAACAAATTATAATTGGGCGCACTAGCTAATCCGGAAGTACCATATGCACTTTCCAACAACGCTTGAGCGATCATGACTGAAGCATACAAGTCATTACTTGCAGCAACTTCTGATGCAGACCAGCCGATTTGATCGATAAACGCTTGAGGATCAGCGACTGTTTGAGATCCTTGTTCATCTGCATGAACACTTTGCGGTACCGCTGTAACCATCATCGGCCCAACTAAAAGACTCGTTCCAATTAAAGGAGCAATCGCTTTTTTATTGATCACCATGTTTCTTTTAGGTCTATGGTGTCGGGCACTGCGGGTCTTCAGCTCTTGCATTCAAATTCCTCCTCAAAATAAAAAAACTTAATAAAAAGTTCTCTTCTTAAAACAAACTTAATTAATTAAATTATACTTTTAATTTTCAAGAAACACAAACTAATCCGAAGAATTCTTTGTTTTGTCATTTAAATGTAATATAACAGAAAACGAAAAGTAACATTGACTCATTCTTTCCACCACATAAAAAACAGCTGCCTCCAACTTGCAGACAGCTGTCTTGATCATTCAAACAATGATTGGTGTCTATGATAATTGATTGTACGTATTCACAACATTTTCTACTGTAAATCCAAACTCTTCTAAAATTTTAGCACCAGGAGCAGATGCACCGAAATGATCGATGGTAATCGTTGTTCCTTCTGTCCCCACATAGCGTTCCCATCCGAATGATGCAGCAGCTTCGATCGCCACGCGTTTCTTCACTGCTTTAGGAAGTACGCTTTCTTTGTATTCAGAAGATTGTTTTTCAAACAGGTCGAAGCTTGGCATAGAAACAACAGAAACATCTTTCCCGTTTTCTGCCAATTCTTTTTGAGCTTTCACGGCTAAATCAACTTCAGAACCAGTTGCAATCAAAATACCTTCTGGTGTTTCTCCTTTAGCTGGAGAAAGAACGTACGCGCCTTTTTTGACCATTTCATCTGCTACTTCTTTTGTAGAAGGCAATACAGGAAGGTTTTGGCGACTCAATACAAGGATAGTAGGCGCATCAGTAGTCTCCATCGCCACTTTCCAAGCAGCACGTGTTTCATTTCCGTCTGCTGGACGAATCACTTGGACACCAGGCATGCAACGAACAGAAGCTAATTGTTCAATCGGTTCGTGTGTTGGTCCGTCTTCTCCGACAGCAACGGAGTCATGTGTCAAAACGTAAACAACAGGCGTATGTTGAATCGCTGCTAAACGAACAGCTGGTCTTAGGTAATCGACAAAGACAAAGAATGTTCCGCCATAGATACGAGTTCCGCCATGAAGTTGGATACCATTCATAGCCGAAGCCATCGCAAATTCGCGAACGCCAAACCAGATGTTACGTCCTTCATAATGTTCAGGAGTAAAATCTTTATCAGCAGCTACCATTGTATTATTGGAACCTGATAAATCTGCTGAACCGCCCCAGAAACTTGGTATAGCTTTCGATAATTCTTGGATGACTTCTTTACTTGAAACACGGCTTGCTTGACTGCTTCCTACTTCATAAGTCGGCAATTCTGCATCCCAGTTTTCTGGCAGTTTTCCATCAAAGGCATCTTCAAATTGTTGCGCTAATTCAGGATAAGCTTTTTTATAATTGGCAAACATTTCATTCCACGCATCTTCAGCTTTTTGTCCTTCTTCTATCATTGTTTGATGGAAGCGGGCAGCTACTTCTTCGGGAACAGTGAAGTCTGGATAATCCCATCCGTAAACTTCTTTAGCCATCTTGATACCATCTTCGCCAAGAGGAGCACCATGAACAGCAGATGTTCCTTCTTTAGGAGCACCGTAGCCGATGACTGTTTTTACTTCGATCAACGTTGGTTTATCTGTTTCAGCTTTTGCTTCTTCAATCGCTTTAGAGATTGCTTCTAAGTCATTTCCGTCTTTCACTAAGATATGTTGCCAGCCATAT
Organism: Enterococcus sp. NBRC 3427; assembly: GCF_007996925.1. Classification (NCBI taxonomy): domain Bacteria; kingdom Bacillati; phylum Bacillota; class Bacilli; order Lactobacillales; family Enterococcaceae; genus Enterococcus; species Enterococcus sp. NBRC 3427. Next base: position 87,535 of record NZ_BJLL01000003.1, read on the forward strand.
GCTTCATAACGAGCACCAACATTTTCTGTGAACGCTTTTGAAGTTGGACCATCTAATGAAATATCGTTTGAATCATATAAAACGATTAATTTACCTAACTTCATATGACCTGCCATCGAACTTGCTTCTTGAGAGACTCCTTCCATCAAGTCTCCATCCCCACAGATTGCATACGTATAGTGATCCATTACGTTGAAGTTTTCTTTGTTATAAGTGGCTGCAAGGTGTGCTTCTGCCATCGCCATACCAACAGCCATTGCAATCCCTTGGCCTAATGGGCCTGTAGTAGCTTCTACACCATCTGTATGATGGACTTCAGGATGTCCCGGTGTCTTAGAATCCCATTGACGGAATTGTTTCAAATCATCAATTGTCACTTGATAGCCAGCTAAATGAAGTAAACTATATAACATTGCTGACCCATGTCCTGCTGAAAGAATGAAACGGTCGCGATCAGCCCAATTTTTCGATGTCGTTGGATTTACTTTCAGGTGTTTTGTCCATAACGCATATGCCATAGGTGCTGCGCCCATCGGCAATCCAGGATGTCCTGAATTTGCTTTTTGGACTGCTTCAATACTTAATGTACGAATTGTGTTAACGCCAAGTTGGTCAATTTTGTCAAACAAAATAACCCCTCCTATTAATTTAGGTTTTTTTTACCTTTATTTCTTACACTTTCATTCTATAAGATGTCACACGAAAAAGCAATCATTTTCAGTATTTTTTACTAAAAGTTGTCATTTCGGTTGTGTAAGCCTTTTTTCTTTTGGATTTCTTTTAATTTTTCCGGGGTTACGTCATTGCCCTCAGGATCGACGATTTTCATTCCTTCGATATGATGACGCATACCGGAACGAAAAGCTTCCAAATACTCTTTGCGTAAGTTGATTTGTTCTTGTTCTTCGGCTTTCGAGAGACCATTTTCCTTCTTTTTACGTGCAAGTTCATTGATCCGCTCTATTTTTTCAGGTGACAGCATGCTCAGCCCTCCTTTTACTCTCCTTCATATTATATAAAAACTGAAAAAAAAACAACTAGATAAACTAAATAAAATACGAACATTCGTTTGATTTAGCGCTTTTTATATGGTACTATTTATTTATCAAGTGAAAGAAGGTGTACCTTGTGGCCCGACAAACTGAATCAAGACAAATTGAAGTCTTACGTTATATCCATGAACAAGTAACCCAAAAAGGATACCCGCCAACTGTCCGTGAAATCGGAGAAGCTGTTCAGCTTTCTTCTACTTCTACTGTTCACGGTCATCTTGCACGGCTTGAAAAAAAAGGGTTTATCCAAAGAGATCCGACGAAACCTCGTGCAATCGAGTTGACAAAACAAGGTTTAGAAAAGATTGGGATTCGTCCAACAACTATTCCAGTACTTGGCGTAGTAACAGCTGGAGAACCAATTTTAGCAGTAGAGGATGCTTCGGACTTCTTTCCGATCCCTCCTAATCTTTCTTCTGAAGAAGGCAGTCTCTTTATGCTGACGATTCGTGGAGATAGTATGATCAATGCTGGAATTTTGGATGGCGACAACGTGATCGTTCGGAAGCAGGAAACTGCACAAAACGGTGATATCGTCATTGCAATGACTGCAGAGGATGAAGCGACTTGCAAACGATTCTATAAAGAAAAAAACTACTTCCGTCTTCAACCTGAAAACGACTTACTCGAACCAATCATTTTAGATCAAGTATCTATATTAGGACGAGTAGTAGGGCTCTATCGTAGTCATATCTATTAATTAGTACTAAAAAAGAAAATTTTTTAAAACCGAGTTTGAGACCATTGTCTCAAACTCTTTTTTCGCCCAAGTTCTTCTTCTTTCAAATTTTTATCACTTCCCTCTTTACAAACCGAACAAATATTCGTATACTAAATATACGAACAATTGTTCGCATAAATTAACGAGGTGAGAATTCATGAAATCAATGAGACGTCTTGGCTTAGTATTAACTGTTTTGTTTTTAGGTATTATTATTGGTAATTTCGGCATACGTCCAGCTTTACTTGTGTTTGTTCCGTTATTTACTTTGTGGTTCATGTTGTGGGATGAAAAGAAGTACCGTCAATCTGAGCGGCGCAGAATTCATGAAGATCATTTCTATCATGAACCCTACTACAGATCCAGGCAATCATAATGAGGATTGACTGCTAATTGTTTAAAAGACAAAAAGTTAAACTTTTACGAGGGTGTGACAAAAATCGGTCACATCCTTTTTTTCGAACCTTTACCGGACTTTGACTGGTTCCATTTATAAAAATAGCGACCCTCAAGCGTCAGAGTGCCTATCTGACTTTTGAGGGTCGCTTCAAAATCGCTTCTTTATAAATTATAAATCGCTTTTTCTGCTTAATATTCCATTAATGTAATAATGTCGTATCCTTTGATTTTGTCACGTCCATGGAGATCCATCAATTCGATTAAAAATGCGCAGCCTACGACTACACCACCTAATTGTTCGATCAGTTCGATTGTCGCTTTGATCGTTCCACCTGTAGCCAGCAAATCGTCACAAATCAGCACACGCTGACCTGGTTTAATGGCATCCTTATGCAATGTCAATGTATCTGTTCCATATTCTAATCCATAAGTCACTTCGATGGTTTCTCGAGGTAATTTCCCTTTTTTGCGGACTGGTGCAAAACCAACTCCTAACTCATAAGCAACAGGACATCCTACGATGAACCCACGTGCTTCTGGTCCAACTACCATATCAATTCGTTTTTCTTTTGCATAATTTACGATTTGCTTCGTAGCTTCCCGATAAGCGTCACCATCTGCCATCAGCGGGGAAATATCTCGGAACACAATTCCTTTTGACGGATAGTCGGGAATACTGGCAATATAATCTTTTAAATCCACTCTTTGTTTCCTCCTAGGTTGTTAACCATTTCTTTATGGTAGGAATATCGCTCAAAAGCAAAAATTCCTCAACTTTGATTTTATTTAGCCGCCGCTGGTATAATTTGCTCTCAGTCAAAGGATGACTTTCTGGGCTGGCGACTTTTTGTAAAACACCGTTCTCTATTGTAACAAATTTCAATTCAAAAAACACCTGTATCATAAAAATTAATAATTTTTCAGGGATACGCAAATATTGAGCTACTGCTTTTATTTTATGACGTATATCTATTCGTTCTTGAGAATGGATCAATTTAAACAATTTTGCGTACTGTTCTCTTGTGCCTACCCCATTCAAATAAGCCTCATCAGGTGAAATCCCCATCAGATAAACACGATTGAATGAATAAGACCGAAAGACTTCTTTCAGCTCTGCTAAATCATCTGGACAATCCATAATAACCAGAGATTTCGGTTTTCTTTTTTCAATTACCGCCTGTATAGAATCCATTCCTTCGAAAACAATCGCCGTTTCTTGGATGCTCTCCGGTACGAATTTTAACGTCGAAGAATCAAAAGCTAAATAAAGACTGTCTTCAGATATTCGGCTCTGTTCACGGAAACGTTTTGCCCGCCAATCAAATACCTGCAGACCCCCTACTGCAAAATCAGATACCATCAATTGCGGTTTCTTACGTCCATTCCATTCATTGATCGAAAGCTTTCCTACTACATCTACTAGATTATTCAGCAGTTCTTCTTCTTGAGTTCCAAAACCAAAAGCGACCGCATCAAGCTGACTAGATTCATCGGAAAGGACAAATTTCAGATGCTGTTGATTTGCTCCGATTCTTTTGACATTCGCTGCTTGGACTTGCCGAAATAAAAATTGAGGTAAAGGATTATCTGTACCAAATGGCGCTAATAATTTTAGTTCATCAATACGCTCTACTGTTACTTCATCCGGAAATAGCACTTCATCAATTCTTAATTCAGGTCCTCTTGTCAAATCGATTTGACGATCGACTATATATTGGTTCATCTTCTCCTGTAGTATTGTGACATTTTCACTTGGCATCGTTAACCCGACTGCTGCATGATGTCCCCCGAAGTAAGTGAATAAATCCCGCATCTGGTCAAGCATTTCAAAAAGGTTCAAGGCTTCAACACTACGTCCAGATCCTTTAGCTGATCCGTCTTCTTTTAAAGTAAGAACAAGCGTTGGTTTACCAGTTTCGTTCATTATTTTTCCAGCAACAATACCCAAAACGCCTTCATGCCATCCTCGGTTTACCAATAGATGGATATGATTCTCCTTATTGACCATTGCTAATGCTTCTTCTGTTATCTGCTCTACGATTGCTTTTCTTTCTTCATTGATTTCATTCAATTTTTTTGCTTGAATGGAGGCCTCTTCTTCGTCAAACGTTGCAAGCAATGAAACGGCAGGTCGCGGGTCACCCATCCGACCAATGGCATTTAGTCTGGGCGCAATCGAAAAGCCGATCGTTGTTTCGTCTGCATCTCTCATTTTTACGCCACTTTCTTCAAACAGCGCCTGAAGTCCTATCCGTTCTGAATGATGGATGGCATCGATTCCTAATGAAACAAGGATTCGATTCTCATCAGTCAATGAAACTAAATCGGCGATCGTTCCTATCGCTACTAAATCCAAAAATTCTGCAGGTGGTTCTTCCAACAATGCAGAAGCTACTTTGAATGCTACTCCGACTCCTGCCAGATCTGGAAATGGATATTGCCCCGCTGGATGACGAGGATGAACAATCGCATAGGCGTCTGGTAATTTCTCAGGTAGCTCGTGATGGTCTGTAATGATCACGTCTACACCAGCTTGCTGAGCATATGCTACCGCATCATTTCCTGCTACCCCGTTATCAACAGTGATGATCAGCTGGATGCCTTCTTCGATCTTTTCTTGGTATACCGATTGGTTTGGTCCATACCCATGCTCAAATCGATTTGGCAAAAATACTTCTACTTCTGCGCCAAGTAATTCCAGTGTTTCTTTCATTACCGTTGCACTGGTGATTCCGTCTGCATCATAATCACCGTAAACAAGGATTTTTTCTCCACTGATTACAGCTTCTTGTATTCGACTGATTGCTTTATCCATATCGTGCATCAGATACGGATCATGTAGTTCTTGTTCCTTTGGATGTAAAAATCGGTTGATATCCTCTTCCTCATGGTAACCTCTTTGCCACAGTAACTTACCGACAAATGGAGATAATTTCAGTTCACGAATCATTTGGAGAAAGGATTCAGAAGGCTCTGTCTCGCTTAACTTCCAATCAAAATTTGCTTGTCTCACTTTCTCACTCCTAACTTAGTTATTATAGCAAAGGAAATCAGCAAAAAAAAGCAGAAAGAAAGAATAAAAATAGATCAGATCCGCTAGACTGATGTTCAGCAGGACCCGATCTTTTATACGACCATTTATGAAATATCCCTATTAGTCAAAATAATTGAAGCTTTGTTTTGGCGCTTGCGTTTTTTGTTCTTCCGGTGCTTTCAATTGACTGATTTGTGCTGTTTTCGCTTGTAATTCCGCCTGATAAGCAGCTTCTAACTCCGCGCGTTCGTTTCTAAACTCGCGTTGCTGTTCTTCTTTTGCTTCTTCAATTTTCTTTTGCAGATCTGTTTGGTATTCTGATATTTCCTGAGTCAGCTGCTTGATTTGCTTTTTTTGCTGCCATAGTGTTGCCGAAGCAGTCAAGAATACAATCAGTGCACCAATCAGCGCAGAACCGATAATCACTAAGATCAACGGTGCAGAAAAGGAAGTGAAGCCAAAACTTACAGGGACATTTTTATTGTTCAATACAGCAAAAAGAACAATAATCAAAACTAAGATAAATCCAAGAATCACATTGCTTTGCTTTTTCAATTCCTCCACCTACTTTTTGTTAAAAATTCCGCTGGCTAAATAATCACCAATCGTTGGAAACAGCGTATAAAATTTTGATGCAACTTCTAAAATAAACGGTTGATTGATTTCCCGTTTTGGATGTCTCATATTGCGGACGATCATTTTTGCCAACTTAGTGGGTTCTAAAACGATTTGCCCGACTTTTTCCAAATAGCTTCCGCTTGGATCAGCCTTGTCAAAGAAATCTGTCTCGATTGGACCTGGATTTACTGTCGTAACAGCTACACCAAGTGGTTTCAATTCTAATCGCAAAGCGTTGGAGAAGCCAAGGACCGCAAATTTCGTGGCAGAATAAACCGTTGATTTTGCAGTTGCCATTTTCCCAGCCATTGAGGCGATATTAATAATATGTCCCTGTCTTCTTTCTGCCATATCGATCGCAAATTTTTGTGTCAAAACCATCATTCCTAAGATATTGACTTCAAACATATCGTATGCTTTTCCAAGATCGAATGTAAGGAAGTCCTCGAAAATACCAAAACCAGCATTGTTTACCAGAATATCGACACGTCCAACTTCTTCCATTACTTTTTCATATAGTTCATCCACACTATAAGGATCGCTGACGTCTACTTTGAAAGCATAAGCCTCTTTGCCGCTCAAGCGTCTGCACTCGTCTCTGACACCTTCTACAAATGCCATTCTTCGTGCGCAACTTATAACGATTGCTCCTTGCTTTGCTGCTTCATAACAGATTTGCGCGCCTAGACCACCTGAACTACCTGTTACTAAAACAACTTTATCTTCTAAATTCATGCCTCATCCTCCTCACGAAATGGTATCTCAATGCTATCAAAATCTTTCATAATCGTCGTGTTTTCAAACACTTCTTTTGCTTCTTTTTCAAGCTCTAGAGCTGCTTTCCCTAAATATCTTGCACTGATATGAGTAAGCAACAACCGTTTTGCCTGCGCTTCTTTTGCAACTTCAGCAGCTTGATGAGTCGTGGAATGGAAATAGTTATGCGCCATTCTTGCTTCATCTTTATTAAATGTGCTTTCATGTACCAAAATATCACTGTTCTCCGCAAGCACAACAGAATTATGTGTTTTTCTCGTGTCGCCTAAAATAGTCACGATCCGCCCTTTTTTATTTGGGCCTACGAAATCTTTTCCATTGATCGTCCGACCATCTTCTAGTTGGATCATTTCCCCTTGCTTCAGCTTGCCGTACAGTGGTCCAGCGGGAATGCCTAATTCTTTCAGACGATCCACCTGCAATTCTCCTTTATGATCATGTTCAACCACACGATAACCGAAACTGTCGATTCCATGATTTAGTTTTTTTGCATAAACAGAAAATTGCTGATCAGTAAAAATCGGGTCTGTTTCATTTAACTCGATGAATTTCAGCGGATAACTTAACCGTGTTTGCGAAATGCCTAAAGAGACTTTTATGTATTCCTCTATCCCTTTTGGCCCGTAAATCTCTAATGGCGTATCCCCACCTTGAAATGAACGGCTGCTGATGAGTCCAGGAAGCCCGAAAATATGATCGCCGTGTAAATGTGTAATGAAAATTTTTCCGATTTTTCTCGGACGGATAGTCGTTCGCAAAATCTGCATTTGCGTGCCTTCACCACAGTCGAATAACCAAACTTCATTACGTTCGTCTAAAAGTTTCAATGCTATACTTGTCACATTTCTATGTTTTGCAGGAACACCTGCGCCTGTTCCTAAAAATTGTAATTCCATAATCTACCTGACTTTCTTTAAGTTCCTCTTTAATTTTAGGGGAAAAAGATAGGATAATCAACCGTAAGTCGATAAAGGCTTCAAATAAAAACGATGTTCTTCTGTGATAACGTTTTCTTTAAACTCCATTGTAAAAACAGCAGCGAACCCTTTTGAGATTCTCTGCTGTTTTTATTAATTTGAAGATTCGGAACTCTCATTGTCATCGGAAGATTGCAGATGTTTGTCCTCCCAAGTCTTTTGGGCAGCTTCTTTCGCCTGCTTTTCGGCTTCTTTCGCATCGTGCACATCTTTTTCGACATCTTCATAATCCAAACGGGTAATTTCTCCGCCTAATTCCATCATCACTAATTGATTCAATGGACGATTGTCTTCTTCATCCGCAATCAAAATCAGTCCTGTAGCTCCTTCACCGATTTTATTTCCTACAAAGTCGAACACAGTCTGAGCATCTTTTATTTCTTTTGCATCTTGTGTCGCACCAATCATCCCTCCGGCAAACCATCCTAATAGAATCCCTAGCGGCCCACCTAATACGCCAACCAACATACCAATCAACCCACCAGTAGAAGATTTGTTATTACCAGTAAAGTCGATAAAATCTTCTATTTTGAATTGATGGGTTCCATTGGGATCATGGCTGACAACGGCCATCTGTTCTCCTTTGATCGAACGAACAGCATGGAGTTTTTTGATTTCTGAAAATGCCTGATATGCTTGGCTTTCTACTTGAAAATTTAAAATGATTACTCGCTTGCTCATTGAAAACGCCCCTTTCATACCTTCTTGTTATTTATTTTACCTTTAATTGTAAAATAAGAAAAGAAAAGCACTCTTTTCTACCTAATAAAAAAGGAGAATGGCCTCAGCCATACTCCCCTTAGATTTGAAACTATATTTTTTGGTATTTGTTTTTATTTGTTTGCCTATTCGACAAATTCAAATTCAAATTCACCGATACGGACGAGGTCGCCATCTTTCGCCCCACGTGCCCGAAGTGCCTCATCCACACCCATACCACGTAATTGACGAGCAAAACGCATTACCGTTTCATCATGATCGAAATTCGTCATTTGGAATAATTTTTCGATCTTCTCACCGGATAAGATCCACGTTGCATCTGAATCACGATCGATTTGGAACTCAGGACCTTCTGGATTGAATCCATAGTGTACAGTTTCTTCTTCCAGTTCTTCCTCGTACAATGGGAATTCTGGCGTTACTTCTAACAGGTCTGCTGTAGCATTCAATAACGCATCCAATCCTTGTCGAGTCACTCCAGAAATTGGAAATACCGGGATATCATCAGCGAATTCGTCTTCTTTTTCCTTGTTCAGCTGTTCTTTGAATTTCACTAAGTTTTCCTGTGCATCCGGCATATCCATTTTGTTTGCCACGATGATTTGCGGACGCTCTAACAAGCGTAAGTTGTAAGTAGATAATTCTTTGTTGATGGCAAGATAGTCTTCATAAGGATCTCGTCCTTCCATCCCACTCATATCGATCACATGTAAAATAACTCGCGTTCTTTCGATATGACGAAGGAATTGTGTACCTAGTCCAACACCTTGCGAAGCTCCTTCAATCAACCCTGGCAAGTCTGCTGCGGCAAAACTTCTGCCATCACTTGTAGTAACCATTCCCAAGTTAGGGACGAGTGTCGTGAAATGATAAGCGCCGATCTTTGGACGAGCAGATGAAATCACAGATAGCAAAGTCGATTTCCCAACAGATGGAAAGCCTACAAGCCCAACGTCTGCCAATACTTTCAATTCTAGTTCGATTTTTCGTTCTTGTCCTGGTTCCCCGTTTTCAGCAATTTCCGGTGCAGGGTTCCGAGGAGAGGCAAACCGGATATTTCCTCGTCCGCCACGTCCCCCTTTCGCCACAACTAGTGTTTGACCATTTTCAATCAAGTCTCCTAAAAGAGCACCAGTCTCTGCATCTCGGACAGTGGTTCCTTGCGGTACTTTCACATAGGTATCTTCTGAACCACGGCCGTGCATCCCTTTACTCATTCCATTTTCACCTGGCTGCGCTTTGAAATGGCGATTAAAACGAAAGTCCATCAATGTACGCAAACCTTCATCGACGACCAAGATGACATCACCGCCACGACCACCGTCTCCACCAGCCGGTCCGCCGTCAGGAACGTATTTTTCGCGACGAAATGCAACCATTCCGTCTCCGCCCTTGCCAGCTTTCACATCGATCGTTACTTGATCTAAAAACATGGACATAATTAAGTCCTCCTATTATTCAATTTATTTATTTGACTGCCTGAATTTCCACAATAAACAAAAGTCTTCCTTATTTTATCGGTGAAATCTGTTTTTGTCTATCATTTCAGCAAAAAGATTGATTGCCTTCTTCTTTTTTTATTATTTGGTAAGGTTTCCAACCATTTTTCTGCTATCGAGTATAATTTTTTGACAAAATATGCTTTGCGTAGCAGAATAACAGTGTATTAATTGTATTAATTGAGGATGCCGTTTCATAGCACCCCTAATAAAGGAGGAACTTTTGATATGACAGTAAAAGTAGGTATTAACGGATTTGGGCGTATCGGCCGTCTGGCTTTCCGCCGCATCAAAGAAGTATCAGATGATATTGAAGTAGTAGCAATCAACGACTTAACAAGTCCAACTATGTTGGCACAATTATTGCAATTTGACTCTACTCACGGTACTTATCCTGGCACAGTTACTGCAACAGAAGACTCAATCGTAGTGGATGGCGAAGCAACGCGTGTTTATGCAGAACCCGACGCAAGCAAAATCCCTTGGGTAAAAGAAAACGGTGTAGATATCGTACTAGAATGTACTGGTTTTTATACATCTGAAGAAAAAGCGAAAGCGCATTTAGATGCTGGTGTCAAACGAGTAGTTATTTCTGCCCCAGCTGGTGCAATGAAAACCATCGTCTATAACGTCAATGATGATACATTAGATGAAAACGACCGAATCATCTCAGCAGGTTCATGTACAACAAACTGTTTAGCACCTATGGCTTATTTCTTGAATAATGAATTTGGGATCGAAGTTGGTACAATGACAACAGTCCATGCCTACACTTCAACCCAAATGCTGTTAGACGGACCAGTAAGAGGCGGTAATTTACGCGCTGCTCGTTCAGCTGCTGACAACACTATTCCACATTCTACTGGTGCTGCAAAAGCAATCGGCTTAGTTATCCCTGAGTTACAAGGAAAATTACAAGGACATGCGCAACGTGTTCCAGTCGTTGATGGTTCATTAACTGAATTAGTTTCAGTATTGAAAACCAAAGTAACTGCTGATCAAGTAAATGAAGCAATCAAAAAACACACAGTTGACAATCCTTCATTTGGGTATGATGACCGTCAAATCGTTTCTAGCGATGTCATTGGCACAACTCAAGGTTCGATCTTTGATCCAACCCAAACAGAAGTAACAACTGCTGGCGATTTCCAACTTGTCAAAACTGTTGCATGGTATGACAATGAGTACGGATTCACTTGCCAAATGATTCGCTTACTAGAAAAATTCGCTAACTTGTAATTTAATAAATCAAACAATAAAACAAGCCTTTGACTGGGTCCAGTCAAAGGCTTGTTTCTTTTTATCCTCTTGCATTTAAACTAGTTCAATGAACATATTGGCTTAAAAATTGTCGGACTACTTGCTGATACTTTTCAGGATCTGTCTTGTATGCTTCCGCATGCTCGGCTCCTTTTACAACATACTTTTCTTTTGGCCCCTTCGTTGCACGATAAACCTTATCCAACATTTCAAATGGTACAAATGTGTCTGCGTCTCCATGTATAAATAGCATTGGACGCTGGTTTTTCTTCAATTGATCCACTGCACTTGCCTCACCGAAAAAGTAGCCGGCACGGACTTTTGTCACTAGACTCGTTACTTGCATAAGCGGAAATGCTGGAAGACTAAACATATCGTCTAGCTGATACGCAAGCTCATCATGGACAGAAGAATAACCGCAATCTTCAATAATTGCTTTTACGTTATTTGGTAATTTTTCTCCGCTAGTCATCATGACAGTTGCTGCCCCCATGCTGACACCATATAGAACGATTTCTTGCGAGTTTCCATTTTCTTCTAACACTTTGTTGATCCACTGCACATAGTCTTTGCGCTCTGGCCATCCAAATCCAATATAATCCCCTTCGCTTTTTCCATGCCCTCTTGCATCTGGAACAAGGACATTGTAGCCCATATCATGGAACATCTTTGCATAATTGGTCATCGTTTCAGCATCTCCCATGTAGCCATGAGCAACCAGAGCTGTTTTGTCACTTTTCGTTTCAGCAGGAAGATAAATCGCTGATAATTTCAGACCGTCTTTTGAAGTAATCGTCCAATTGCTTCGGTTCTCTTTTGAACTAAACCACTTATGTGCATCCGTTTCTTTGGATGTCTGTGTTGTACCTGGCGTATCTTCATCTAAAAAGTCTTTCTCAGACGGTACGACAGCATAATTATAAAAATAATTCCCTGCAAACAATAGCGCAACGATTAGAACTAGGGCAATGCCTAAAAGGATTTTCATCCAAAGTTTCATAAATTATCCATCTCATTTCTCTTTTTTCATCTAACCTTGAATTAGTATAATCAAAGAATCTCTACTATGCAATGTTCATTTTTATAACCTATAAAAAAACAAAATAAAAAAGCAGAAATAACTGGCTATTTCTAGCGGATTATTTCTGCAGCAACTCATTATCTATTTTTTATTTTCAGTTAATTTAAAGCTTGACCAAGGTTTCAAAAAGTCAAGGAGGAACAATTCGTCATCAGAAATTCTTCCTACAACATTGACCCGTCCGTCATTTTTCATATCCTTCAAGGCGATTTGTGTTTCTCCTTTATATTGACCATACCCTTCATTATCAATCAGCACATCACCATGATGCATATCTCGCGTATTGTGAGGTGGAAAATCTTTCTCTTTATAATATACACGAGTCATCGTCGAACGAAGGATATACTCTGAGCGATCTCCTCGATAACTGTGGAGGTTGTCAAACAAGCAGATTCGTTCGTTTTCTGTAATCCCTTCTTCCGTATCTACTTTCAATGTTGGATAATCTGCATTAAAAGCTTCTGCCATTTCTTTCAATTCTTCTTCGCTTGCATACGCATTTCCAATAGAAATATCATCAATCAGCCCTGTAAGGATCAAATGCTTCACTTGTGTAGCAATCTCAAGGTCTCGGTGGTCTTCTAATGTGCACAAGCCATCTTGTGTAGGCCAAGGGCCAAACTCAGCGGATTGCGAATTGACGAACGCCATCGTATTCAAATTATATTTTCTAAATTTTTCTGAACAAAAAACAAAATGGTCGTAGCCTAAACCAGAATATCGATGAGGATAAAAATTATGAGAACCTAATAAATTATCCGTGTTTGGCGAATAACTCATAATGTTGTCAACATAATTCGTGCCCGAACTCATATTGATCTCGATTTTGATACCGAAAGGATTACGCGTCATTTTTGCTTCTTCTGCTCCGGTGAACCCGATATCCAAGCGAACTCCATAGGCACCCATCTTATGGAAAAAGGATAAGTCATCGTAAGAAATCTCCAACTGTTCAAATAACGCTGGATTGATATCTACCATTACTTCCATGCCTAGGCTATTCGCATAATCAACTACTTCTTTAAATTCTGAAAGAACTTTTTCTTTGTCGTCGTTGATTTGCAGTAAACTGGTAAAAACCCGTTTATACCCATACTTATGAGCTAAATCCAAGTACGCTTTGTCCTTTTCAAATGTTGATCGTTCTGGATAAATCGAGATTCCTAATTTTCCCATATTGCCATTTCCTCCTGCATCTTTTCGTTTTTGTATCCACTTACATTATAGCAAAGACAAGATAAATGGTCTACACCTTTTCTTTTTCTTTTAAAATAAATGATAAATTCCAATAATTTAAGTAGGTATTTCTCCTCTATTTTGTTATCATTAAAGATAACAAAATAGTAAATTGGAAAGGAATAGTTATGAAGAAAAATAAAGTTATTTTAAGTATTAGTTTAGCTGCAGCATTATTGTTTGCTGCTGGTTGTTCCGTAAACAGTACGACTTCTCCTAGTACATCGGCTGAAAGTTCAAAAAATACATCCACTGCGGAAAGTACAACTGCCAGTAGTGTCGATTTGAATGCATTGGAATTGCCACAATTGACGAAAGATGTAGCTGAAAATGAAGATTTGGTCGAAATGGTGACAAATAAAGGCACAATCAAAATCAAATTATTCCCTGAATATGCACCTAAAGCAGTTGAAAACTTTATGACACACGCAAAAGATGGTTACTATAATGGTCTGACTTTTCACCGCGTCATCAAAGATTTCATGATCCAAGGCGGTGATCCTAAAGGCGATGGCACTGGAGGCGAAAGCATTTGGGGAGAAGGATTTGAGACAGAGATCAACAACCACCTTTACAATATAAGAGGTGCGTTATCTATGGCTCGCTCACAAGATCCTAACAGTAACGGCAGCCAGTTCTTTATCGTTCAAAATTCAGATGACATGCATGATGGTCTCTTAAAAGATGATTACCCTCAAGCGATTATCGATGCTTATAAAAACGGCGGTTATCCTTCCCTTGATGGTCAGTACACTGTCTTCGGTCAAGTGATTGAAGGAATGGATGTCGTGGATGCTATTGCAAATGTCGAAACAGATAGTTCAGACAAACCAAAAGAAGAAGTAAAAATTGATAAAATCAATATACTGCAAGAAGCAAAATAAACAGAACATAAAAATAACGTCTGAATCTAGCAAATATGACAAAATGTGCTAGATTCAGACGTCTTCTTTTTACATAAAAAAGCAAGTAAGCATCCTTCTATTTTTCTATAACAACTTTTTTATGATCAAGCATTTTGGTTGACGATGAACGTGAACTCACACTCACAGACTTTTTTATCATCTACATATGCTGCAGATAACGCTGTACCGACTGACCCCTTCATTTTGGTGATTTCAAAATGACATTTCAGTACATCTCCTGGAACAACTTTTTGACGGAATTTGGCCTTATTGATTCCACCGATATAAGCTCGTTTTCCTAGGAACTCTTCTGATTTTAGGATAAGGATCGAACCTGCTTGTGCCAGTGTTTCTAGAATCAACGCACCCGGCATCACTGGATTGTCAGGAAAGTGACCTTGGAAAAAATCTTCATTGATCGTTACATTTTTTGTCGCAACGATCTTTTTTCCTGGTTCTAATGTATCTACATAATCAATATAACAAATAGGATAACGATTAGGGATCAAGTCCATTACTTCAGTAGCAGATAATACATAAGACATAATTAAACTCCTTCTTTCAGGCAATTGCCATTTTCATTACTTTGACTATCAAAGTATCATATTCCTAAATATTTAGCAATCTTTTTTTAATTTAAGAAAAAATAGTTTGACAATCAAAACATTTTGACTAATAATTAAGAAATCAAGAAGTTATTTTAGCTATTATTCTCTATTTTTTACGACTATCAAATTTTTATCAGAAACAAAGGAGAGTCATTATGTCATTTCTAGAAGGAAAAAAAATCGTCATCATGGGCGTCGCTAACAAAAAAAGCATTGCTTGGGGGTGCGCTGAAGCAATGTTGAAACAAGGGGCAGAGATTATCTATACTTACCAAAATGAACGAATGAAAAAATCATTAGTCAAATTGGTCGGCGAAGAAGCATTCACTGTAGAATGTGATGTTTCTAGCGACGAAAGCATCGAAAAAGCAATGAATGCCATCGGTGAATATGCTGGAGAGATCCACGGCCTTGTCCATGCAGTTGCTTACGCCAACAAAGAAGAATTGTCCGGAAATGTGTCTGATATTTCCAGAGACGGCTATCAATTAGCTCAAGATATCAGTAGCTACTCTTTGATTGCTGTATCAAAATACGCACAACCGTTTCTTGCACCAAATAGCGGAATCGTTAGCATGACTTATCTAGGTTCAGAGCGCGCAATCCCGAATTATAACATGATGGGTATCGCGAAAGCTTCTCTTGAAGCAGCTATCCGTTATTTGGCAGCTGAGTTTTCACCTAAAGGCATCCGAGTCAATGGTATTTCAGCTGGAGCAATCAAAACATTAGCTGTCACAGGGGTTAAGGACTATCAAAAACTGATTCAGTTATCTGAATCTCGCACGCCTGATCAGCAAGGTGTAACGATCGAAGAAGTCGGTAATGCTTGTGCTTTCTTGATCAGTCCTCTTTCCAGCGGAATCATCGGTGATATTATCTACGTTGACAAAGGTGTCCATCTTTCATAATCCGTTTGTTGCATTCTTTAAAGTAAAACATATAAAAATCAGGAAAAAACTTTTTAAAGTCTCTTCCTGATTTTTTCTTTTTTTACGTTTTTCTCAACTTATTACTTTGAAATTACTCCACGACTTCAATCCAGCCTTCTGGTGCTTCTATGTCCCCGAATTGAATACCTGTCAATTCATCATACAACCGCTTTGTTACTGGTCCTACTTCCGTTTCGCTATAAAATACATGCAGATTGTTATTGTGGTAGATCCCACCGATCGGAGAAATAACAGCCGCTGTACCACATGCACCAGCTTCTGCAAATTGATCTAGATCATCAATGAAAATATCTCCTTCTATTGCTTGAAGTCCTAGTCGCTCTTCGGCTAATTGCAGCAAAGAGTATTTCGTGATACTTGGTAAGATAGATGGCGATTGTGGAGTGATGAATTTTCCGTCTTTCGTAATCCCAAAGAAATTTGCTGCCCCTACTTCTTCGATTTTCGTGTGTGTGGCTGGATCAAGATAAACACAATCTGAGTAATCCAGTTCTTTTGCTTCTGTTCCTGGAAGTAAACTCGCTGCGTAATTTCCGCCGACTTTTGCTGCGCCTGTTCCCTTAGGAGCAGCACGATCGTAATCAGATACAATAAAGTTCGTTGGTTTTAGCCCACCTTTGAAATACGCTCCTACTGGCGTACAGAAGACGACAAATAAGTATTCTGGAGCAGGATGGACACCAATGTTTTCACCGACCCCAATCAGTAAAGGACGCAAGTATAATGTAGCGCCTGTTCCATACGGAGGCACGAAAGCTTCATTTGCTTTTACCACTTGCTTAACAGCATCAACGAACATTTTTTCAGGGACCATCGGCATCAGCAAGCGTCTAGCACTTTGATTCATCCGTCGACTATTTTGATCAGGTCGAAAGAGATTGACCTTGCCATCTTTTCGACGATAAGCTTTTAGACCTTCAAAACATTGCTGACCATAATGAAGCGCTGGAGATCCTTCATGAATCGTCAGGTAATTATCTTCTGTCAATTCCCCTTCTTCCCATTGTCCGTCTTTCCATTTGGCAATGAAACGCCAAGGAGTTTTGATATAAGAAAATCCTAAATTATTCCAATCGATTTGCATATACTTACCACCTTCGTTATTTTCTCCACATTTTATCATTATCCATATTATTTGTCATTTTATTTTCAGCTTTTTTCCTTCATTATAGCTATTTTTGCTATTTCCTTTTTTGAAAACTTCTTGGTACAATACAGAAAGAATCAAATTTTAGAAAAGAGGATTTTATGTTTTCATTATTAGCAACTGCCGGTACGACAGACTCTTCTGGCGAGACATTGACAGATCAAGCTGTCAGCAAAGTAAATGCGTTTCAGCGGTTTTGGGACGGGATTGATTGGGACGCCATTTTGGCTGCCTTTATCCAAAAAAGTTTATATCTGGTTTTTTTGATCATCCTTTTTTGGATTCTTCACCGTGTGGGAAAATATCTGATTGATAAGTCTTTTAATCAGTATTCTAAAAAAGCCATTCTAAACGAGAGCCGCTTAAAGACTTTACATAGTCTTTTAAATACTATTTTTCATTATACCCTTGGTTTCTTCTTTATCTATGCAATTTTATCTGCTATCGGTGTGCCGATCGGATCACTTTTGGCTGGTGCCGGAATTGCAGGTGTGGCAATCGGTCTTGGTGCCCAAGGGTTCATGAGTGATGTTATTACCGGATTTTTTATTATCATGGAACAACAGATGGATGTTGGGGACTACATCAAGCTAGCAAACTTAACGATTGAAGGAACCGTCGTATCTGTTGGTATCCGTACCCTTCAGCTGAAAGCAACGGATGGTACTGTCCATTTCATCCCGAATCGAAACATCACCACGATCAGCAATCTCTCTCGTGCAAATATGCAAGTACTTTTAGATATCCGGATCGTTCCTGAAGAAGGATATGACAAAATCTATGAGATCATTGATCGAGTAAATCATACATTAGCTGAAAAATACCAAGAAGAGCTTCAAACTGAACCTTCCATCTTTGGTTTAGTGGATCTTGGTAATAGTAATTTTGCTATTCGTACGGTCTGCTACGCATTGAACGGAAAACAATATACCTTAAAAGAAGAGTTCTTGAGCTCCTATGTCAAAGAATTGACAGCTTCTGGGTTCACGATTCCGAACAGTCCAATTGCTGTCGGAAAATAATTTGGTCAAACGATGCAACGAATCTCACTAAAAAGAGCGTGGGGCAAAAGTAAAGAACACTTTTGTTT